>CAZLHW010000233.1:0-6654 GCA_964559085.1 uncultured Acidobacteriota bacterium
TCGCTGGAAGCCAGTCTGAAGATGATTTTTCTTATAAGCGCGTTTAGCACGCTGGCCTCCTGGCTCCTTATCCTGACCATCCCTGAGGACCCCATCGAATAAAAGACGGGGCAGTTACTCCTGTGAATTGCCAGTGCATTTTGATTGCGATTCTTCGCGGTCTTTGCGTCTTAGCGGCTAATTCGACTTAACCGCTAAGGCGCAAAGAACGCCAATAAAAACTCAAAAAATACTGGGAACGAAGAGGTACAGTGGGGACTGTCCCTTTTTCTTTAGAAGGTGTATTTGAGGGCGATTTCGATTTCCCGTGCGTCATCGGCCCCTGAAATGACCCCGAAAGTCGGCGTACCCAGGAAGCTGCCCGGCTGCTGGAAATTGACGTGATTGAAGGCATTAAAGAACTGGACTCGGAATTCCAGCATATTGCCATCTTTGGACACCCGCGTTCTCTTCAGGACGCTGATGTCCCATGTGGTGCTTCCCGGCGTCAGCAAAATATTCCTGCCCGAATTCCCGAACCATTGGGGATTCTCTCCTCCATAATTCGGCATCGTGAAGTCGGCGGTCTCAAACCACTTATTCACAGTCCTTTTTGATTTTGGCAGCGTTCCGGGCCCGATGCGGTTTGGACGGTCACCCCAAACCCCGTCATTATTGGGATCCCCGAAAATCTCGGGGTTAAACGGAAAACCTCCCATGATGGAGGTGATGCCTGAAATTCTCCATCCCTCGAACACCTGGGCAAACTTGCCGGCCCATCGCGTGGACAGCAGCTTATCCCGTCCTATGGGCAGATCCAGGATGTAATCCATATTAAACGATTTGGTCGGCCCAAAACCCCAGAGGGAACGTTCTCCTGCAAGATTGCGGGGGTTATTTGGATTGACGAAAGCCCATCCCCAACCGTCGCTGATCGCTCGATTCCATCGGAATCCGGCCTGTAGTGAAAAGGAACCTGTCAAACGGCGCTTCAATTGCGCATTCATCCCGTTTAAAGAATAGGAAGCGCTGCTGGAGAGAATGTCAATTTGACCGAAGGCGGGATTCGGCCGCCGGGGCTGAATCGGCTCGCCGGGTTTCCCGGGCAATGGAACGTTGGAGGGGACCGCACGGAACATTCGAGTTGTCTTTCTGCCTTCGTAGGACAGTTCGGCATTCCAGCCCGGCAGGAATTAATACTGAACTGAAAAATCCCTTTGCTGGATATACGAATTGCGCAGATGCGGGTCCGCAGCCTGAAAAGTCAATGCCGGAGTAGTGGCAGAAGCGAAGGGCCGGGAAAGGTTCAGATTCGGCTGCGTCGGCGATTCCGCTTTCTGCAGATAAAAGAACGGGTAATTCCGTCCGACATACATCAACCCCTGCATAGAGTTCATTGGAACATGTGTGATTGCGTAGGATGCCCGCAGCACTAATCGGTTGTTGCCCAGTGGGCTATAGGCTAGGCCCAGGCTGGGCTGCCAGTCATTTTTATCGTTATAGGCAGCCTGCCCCCGATCAAGCCGCAAGCCCAGTTCTCTGGCCCGGGAACTTCCGGTGACAATGACCTCGCTGTCGGCCGGAGGCTCAAAGACCAGAGGATAGATAAAGGATACCCTGTCATGTATGGAGTTGAAGAATGGAGCAAAACTATAAGCAAGGGACATGGATAAGGTAAAGTTGCGGTTGATTTTCCAGTCATCCCTCACGGAAAGCCTCCACGAGCGCTGCCGCAAATCGGATCGGTTAGACCCGATGCCGCGTGTTGCCGTATATGGAATGCCCAGGAGAAAGTCCGCGAATGCATCCCCTGTGAATTGGCCGGAAAAACCAAACTGGCCGCGCCGCGTTCCCGAAGTCTTCATGCCGTTCAGTTGCGTAACGTCATAATTGCCGGAAACCTTGATGTTGTGATTGCCATGAATATAGGAATAGTCCGACCGAATGCTGTAAAAATTCCTGAGCCAGTTTTCAGGGGAGCCTGCAGAAAAAATGCCGCCGGGAAATCCTCCGAATCCCATTCCGAAACCAAGGCCGGCGTACCCCAGGATTTCGAACTGAGGATATCCTTCGTCCATATCATCCAATACACTGACTCCCTCAATCCCCAAAGAGGCGAGGAGGCCGGATTGGAACGCCTGCTTCGATATTTGAAGGCTGGCGCTGCGATCAAATCTCAGGTTTACGCTTAGAACCTTGTTGGCGCTGAAAGAATGGGTCAGATCAATGGAGATATCCTGATTCCTCTCATCCATCGTTGTGCCGAAGGAGGGGAGCGAAGCGACAAGCACCTGTTTCCCGTCGCTTATATTGTATTTCCCGAAAATCTTGGTCTTCGGGCTGAATTCGTAGTCCATGCGCGTTGAAATGCTGTTGTTGTTATCCACAAACGGTTGATTGTTGACATAATTCCTCAGAGGATCGTCCTTGCGATTGGGATCCGGGAAAAGCGGCAGGAGCTTTGCCGAAACCGGATTGATGGAGGATTGTGGAATCCGATTGCCGGGATAGGGGATTCCCGTAAATGGGTCGACCAGCTGCCGCCATGTGATGGAGCTGAAATCCCCCTGTTTCATCTCCGGAAGCGGCACCATCGACAGAAGGGTGGATCCTCGCACAATCCTCAGCCCGTCATAGCTTCCGAATGCCTTAAATTTGCCGGTAATGGAAGCGCCCAGGCTGAGGCCAAACTGATTGCGCTTGAACTCGGGCAGCGGCACCCCCACGGGATCAAAAAAGTTGCGCGCATCGAAGTTGTCGTTTCGATGATACTCATAAACCGAACCGTATATTTTGCCGCGCTTGCGCACGGAAAAAGGATTTACGATGAGCGAAGTGGATTCATCTGATGCGCTCTCTCCAGAATGTTGCCATTCAAAATGTATCCGGAATTCGCCAATCCGGCGAAGGTCCGGCGAAAGATCGTCGGAAGCTTTTCCTTCGTCCGGCTCTTCGGTTGAAGGTGGAGGCAATTGCTTTTGCTGTAATTCGTTAACCGGATCTGCGGCCGCCGCCGGCAGCGCCGGCAGAATCAGAACGGCCAGTAATGTCAAATAGATCATATCGCAAACCTAGGTGCCCGCTCTTGATGGCGGCGTGGATTTTTCGGGATAAAGAATTCTAAAAAATCAACTGGTTGCCGATGATCATCGGCTTGACGGCAAATGTCGTGCGAAGACGAGAATTGGTGCCGGGGACATCCAGTAATTCAAACGTGATATTTCGGCATTTTCTATTAAGGACCGGAATGCCATCCACTTCTCTTGGGAAGACGAATTTTGCTCCGACGCTTTCTTCTTGCTGCGGGAAATAGGCGCTGAGTTCCACTTGGGAGCAGGAGGATGTGGAGAGAAAAGCCTTGTTTTTCAGAGTCTTGACAGTCTCACTTTGAAAGAAACGCCGGACGCTGCTTTCTTCATTCGGATCGTTGGAACGGAAGCTGACCGATAAAACAATCCATTTGGAAACATCCATATCAAGGTTGGGCAGCTGCGCTGCTTCAAATTGAGCCTTTTCTTCAGGCGACATTCTGTCATACCCATTCTGTATTTGCTGCACCCGGGCGTAGGCTTCACGAATAGGTCTCGCTGAAAGGAACCGGATATAATAGGTGTTAAAGATTTCTTTTTCGCCCGAGATGCCGCTGCCTACTCCGCTGATCACACGCGTAAATGTTTCTTGCTTTGCCCAGGGAGAAAAGTTCAGCAACTGAACTACGCGGTTTACCGACCACGTGCTCAAAGGCTCATGGGGAGTCCAGGATGCGGACGATGAAACCATAAATGCGAATAGAATTCCCCAAAAAGATGAAAATGCCATAAGCAAAATCCCAATGAATGGTTGGCGACGGGTTCCGGAAGGCCCCCGGGCTGATTATTTCTTATACACAACTGCCTTGAGGGCTTTCATGCCGGCTAAACAAAAACTGCCTGATTAAGCACGCCGCAAAAGGCCGGATGTTTTGGAAGTACTTAGTAAAAAGCCGCCTGGAAAACCAGGCGGCTTTTAATATTGCGGATTATTCTCGGACTCGCTCCCAGGGGCTAGCCGGACATCGCGTGGCTTCGCGGTTCGAAATCGAAGACATTGCACCTGGAAGAACTCATTTCAATCCTGCCGTTAAAGGTACCCCCCTCAAGCACTACCAGCTTTTCGGCGAATATTTCCCCCTGAACTCTACCCTTCGAACCGATTTCCAGAAGGTCGGTCGCTCTCAATATTCCCTCTACGCTTCCTCCCACAATGATTTTTTTTGCCAGGATTTCGCCCTTGATATAGGCTGTTTCGCTGAGGATTACCTGATCGGCCACTATCTTTCCCTTGACGGTCCCGTCCAGCCGGAGAACACCCTTGATTCTCAGTTCTCCTTCCAGCTCAGACTGAGTTCCCAGAAAGGACTTCAGTTTATCCAAATCCTTGCCTAACATCAGGATTTCCGGGGAAGATATTTTTGGGCGTCTACGGTTTTGCCGTCCTTCCAGACTTCGTAGTGTACGTGGGGGCCGGTGGATTTGCCCGTTGAACCTACATAGCCGATAATGTCTCCTCGTTTCACCTTCTGGCCCACCTTGACGGTGTTTTTACTGTTGTGCGCATAAACAGTTGAAAACCCGCATCCGTGTTCCAAAATCACCACGTTTCCGTTTCCCTCAAGCCATCCCGAATGGCTCACCATTCCATCTGCGGTTGCCCGAATCGGCGTCTTTGATGCACAGGAAATGTCGATTCCGGTGTGGAAGGCTTCTTCTCCGCTGAAAGGGTCAACCCTTCTTCCATATTCGGATGTAATCTCGCCCTCGGCCGGATATCCCTTGGGAGTGGAAGTGTATAGATCTTTCTGAACCCGAAGGTAATCCCTGATTTCGTCCACGGTCTCGATGGTCTTCCTGAGCTCGAGAATCTGATCGTGCATCCCCAGCGATCCTACGGCCGCAGTATCCACATTTTCGAGAACCTCTTCTTTTGTTTCCAGTGAGAATAGCCTGCGGAAGCGGCTTTCGACAACCCGCAGGCCGGCCATGGTCGATTCCCATTGAGAGAATTGCCCGGAGTAAAACCGGACTTTTTCGGCCATTTCGTTGTTTTGAGCCTTATACTCAAGGCCGTTCACTGCCAAGCCAAGAGTGAACGCCCCCCCGAGGACGGCCAGCAGAATCGTAACGATCAGTCCAGCAAGGGGAATTTTCAGATTTATAGCCTTTAAGCTGTCGTGGGGAATCACCATGATTGTGACCGAGGTGAATGCCCTTCGGAGCAATACGCGAAATTTTTTCATCGTAGCCCTCAACCTAAGCTATTTCTCTGGCATGTCCCAATTGGTTCGGCAAGTCTACCATTCAAAAAGATCAAGAGCATCCAAAAAATTGAAAAAATTCCTGGGGCTATTTCGGCTAACCGTTTTTCTTTTCGAAGTCCTTCATAAAAGAAGTGAGAGCCTCAACGGATTCCATTGGAACGGCATTATAGATGCTGGCGCGTATGCCTCCCACAGAACGGTGCCCCTTCAGTCCGACGAAACCGGCTTTCTTTGCCTGGGAAAGGAACAGCTCTTCCAGCGCTTCATTTTTAAGGCGCCAGACGACATTCATGATGGACCGGCTGCGTTTTTCAACCGGAGCATTCCAGAACTCGCTCGAGTCCAGGACCTCGTAAATCTTGGAGGCCTTTTGTTCGTTCAGCTTCTGAATAGCCGCCACTCCGCCCTGCGATTCGATCCACTCGCAGGTGAGTTTGATCATGTAGATGCCCCAGGTGTTTGGAGTGTTATACATGCTGCCGTCCGCGATATGAGTGGAATATCGCAGGAAGATGGGCACAGTTTCCGCCGCACGATCGGCGAGCTCTCTCTTGAGGATTACTATGGCCAGACCGGAAGGTCCAAGGTTTTTCTGAGCGCCGGCATAAATGAGTGAAAAGCGTCTTACGTCAACAATTCGGGACAGGATTTCGCTGGACATATCCGCGACGAGGGGCGCGCTCGTTTCGGGAAAATCGACCCAGCGGACTCCGCCGATTGTTTCATTGGTGCAGATGTGGACATACTCGGCGTCCGGCATCAGTTTCAGCTCATCCTGGCCGGGGACTCGCGTATAGTTGTCTGCCTTGCCCGACCATGCGACATTTACAGCGCCCGTGATCTTTGCCTCCTTGATGGCTTTGGATGCCCAGCTCCCTGTATCGACATAATCCGCGCTCTTGCCGGGACGGCGCAGGTTCATCGGCAGCATTGCGAATTGCAGGCTGGCTCCACCCTGAAGGAAAAGCACGGCATATTCTTCGGGTATCCCCATCAATCGCCGCAGGCCGGCTTCCGCCGCATCAATGATTTCCTGAAATTCCCTGGACCTGTGAGACATTTCCATAACCGACATGCCGAATCCGCCCAGATCCAATAATTCCGACTGTGCTTTTTCGAGAACTGCCAGGGGCATTGCGGCAGGCCCTGCATTAAAATTGTGAATCCGCGCCATTTTCCACTCCCATTCTGCAAAGATATAGGTCGTTTTTAACCGAGGTATCTTATCCGGTACAGGGGGGCTCGTTCAAGGGCGCTGCACAGCCCCCCGCGGTGACGGAATGGATTAAATGATAAATGTTCGTGTTCTGGTGGCTGCAGTCTGCGCCACCCCTGTCGGGGCTGATGGATCTATTGGCCGGCACCCCAGGCCTCCGGAT
>CAZLHW010000234.1:0-6652 GCA_964559085.1 uncultured Acidobacteriota bacterium
CATTGCCGCTGCTGATGATTCTTCTTTTCGGCTATGCGTTGACTCTGGATGTCGATCGAATTCCCACCGTCGTTTATGATGCCGATCAGAGCCCCGCAAGCCGCGAATTGATTTCGCGGTTTCAGGGATCGCGCTTTTTCCATATTCTCGGCGCCGCCGGGGATTACAAAACAATCGAACAAAAAATTGACCGGGATGAATGCCTATTGGGGATTGTAATTCCCCAAGACTATGCCAGGGACATGCTGTCGGGGAAAAAACCGCAAGTCCAGCTTCTGGTTGACGGAAGCGATTCCAATACCTCCTCCATCGCTCTCGGGTACGCCAATGTCATCGTGCAGCCGCTGACGCTGGAGCTTATCGCGCGGGGGCAGAATACGGCGGGAGCCGGCGCATCCGACGCGCCGATCCAGTCGCGCCTTCGGATCTGGTATAACAGCCGGCTGAAATCAAAGAATTACATTGTCCCCGGCCTGATTGCGCTCATTCTGATGATTATCGGGGCTCTGATGACGTCGCTGACTCTGGCGCGCGAATGGGAAATGGGTACCATGGAGCAGCTTTTATCCACGCCGCTCCGGCCGGCGGAGGTCGCCATGGGGAAAATGAGCGCCTATTTTGCACTCGGACTGGTGGATATGCTGTTCACCATCGTTGTGGGCGTCTGCATCTTCCGGGTCCCCCAGCATGGAAGCTAACTATTCCTGGTTTTTACCGGATGCCTGTTTTTAACCGGCGCGCTGCTGTGGGGCATTCTGGTTTCCGCGCTGACGCGGTCGCAGCTCGTCGCCTATCAGCTCGCCATGCTTACCTCGTTCCTGCCCGCTTTCCTGCTGTCCGGCTTCGTATTTGCCATCGAGAATATGCCGGTTCCTGTTCAGGTCGTCACGTATTTATTCCCGACGCGCTATTTTGTGACGATTCTCAAGGGTGTTTTCCTGCGTGGCGTCGGCTTGGAAGTTCTGTGTCTGGAAGTGGGCTTCTTGGTTCTCTATGCGGTGCTGGTTTTTCTGGCGGTTACCCGCAAGCTGAAACAGAAGGTGGCTTAATCGAATGTGGAATCGAATTTTTGCCATCATCCGAAAAGAGTTTCTGCAGACGATTAAGGATCCACGCACCCGTGCGCTCCTGATAGGGCCGCCGCTGCTGCAGCTCATCCTCTTCGGCTATGCCGTGAATCTGGATGTGGAAAATGCCCGGATCGCCTGGATGGACATGGACCGCACACAGGAGAGCCGGGAACTGATGGATTCCTTCCAGGGGTCCCCCTATTTTCGTATTACCGCGTTCCCGGGCAATGACAAGGGGCTCCGCGCGCTCATGGATCACGGACAGGTGGATGCCGCCGTGCGCCTGTTGCCGGGCTACGCGCGCGCTGTGGCGCGCGGCAGCGGCGCTTCCGTGCAGATCCTTGTGGACGGCACCAATTCCAACACGGCGTCGATAGTGGCCGGTTATGCCACCCAGATTGTCACGCTGCATGCAAGCCGCAAGCTCGCGGATCTGCAGAGCGCGCGCAGGGTCGGCTCGTCGGATAAAGCGGGAGGGCCGGTGCCGACTGTGATCCCGGTTCTGACGGCGCAATCCCGCGTCTGGTTCAATCCTGATCTGCGCAGCCGCGTTTATTTTGTGCCCGGCGTAATCGTCAACATCATCGCTCTGGTAACGATCATGCTGACATCGATGAGCATCGTGCGCGAGAAGGAAATCGGCACTATGGAGCAAATGATGGTCACTCCGGTGCGGCCGCTGGAACTGATCATAGGAAAGCTCCTGCCCTTTGCCATGGTCGGCATCTTTGAAGTCCTGCTGGTGGTGGCGGCCGCGCGCCTGATATTTTCCGTCCCGATCCGCGGCAATCTCCTGCTGCTTTTCGGATCCTCCGTGCTGTTCCTGCTTACAACGCTGGGAGTCGGCCTCTTCATCTCGACGCTGTCGCAGACGCAGCAGCAGGCCATGATGTCTTCATTCTTTTTTTTCATGCCGGCGCTGCTCCTGAGTGATTTTTCCTTTCCCATTCGCAATATGCCGGTCCCCGTCCAATATCTGACGTATCTGAATCCGCTGCGCTATTTCATGAGAATTGTGAGGAACCTCTTTCTCAAGGGGGTCGGCGCGGAGGCGCTCTGGCCGCAGATCGCCGCGTTATTTCTTTTCGGGTCTGCCATCCTGGTTCTGAGCGCCCTTCGCTTCCATAAAAAGCTCGATTGACGGGCGAAATGAGCAAAGAATGAAAATTTTCCAAACTTTGGTCGCGCGGGGAGCGTCTTTCGTGGTAGAAGTTTTAGGCATTTTATTGTTCCTGGAGAGGCAGCCATGAAACGTGGGTGGACCGTTGCAATTGTCTTTGCGATCCTGTCGGTATGTTGGGTGAAAGTTCCTCAAGAGGCTCAGGCAGGCAGGGAGCCGGATCAAAAGCAGGCGGAAGCGCAGGCAATTGCGGTGCTGACCCGCCTCAAAATACCATTGCAGCGCGATCCCAGAGGTGTCGTGCGATGGATCGAGGCGGCGGATGGGGAACTCAGCGATGAGGCGCTGGCGCATGTGGCCAGACTGCCGCGCCTGGAATGGCTTGAAATCGGCGGCGGCGCCGTCACGGCGGCGGGCGTTTCCAATCTGAAACAGTGCCTCTCGCTCAAGCGCCTTTATATCCGCAATGTTAAATTGAATGGCGACGAAGTCACATGGCTTTCGAACCTGAAGAATCTGGAGGCGCTTTCGCTTCAGGGTACCGGCGTTGACGGCAGGGCAGTCCGAAACCTCAAGGCACTCAACGCCCTGAAGGTTTTAAATCTAAGCGACAACAACATAAACGATGCGGACATGGAGCACATTGCCGGGCTGAGAAGGCTGGAAGTCCTTTCCCTCGCGAATACCAAAATTACGGGTGCGGGTATAGCCCATCTGAACGGCATGACAAGTCTCAACGAGCTGAATATTATGGACTGCCGGATTGCAGACCTTGATCTCGAGCATTTCCTTTCCATGCCGAATCTGCGCATTGTTTATGCCGCGGGCTGCAACATCAGCGATCTGGCCATTCATACCGTTATTTCCAGGTTTCCGATGTTGGCGATTTTTCGATGACGCCCGGATCGGATCCCCTTTCGCGCGATACAACTGTTCGTGGAGCGACACATGCCTAAGAAAATCGGAATGTTCCCTGTTTTGTTTCTGCTGTTGGCGTCTCTAGCGGCTTCGAGTGCGGCTTTCAAGGATGAGGGCGATACTAAATCCATGCGCACGCCGGACGTGGTCTATGTGGGCACTCCCTACGACGTCGCTTCCAGGATGCTGAAGATGGCCAAGATCAAAAAGACCGATCTGGTTTACGATCTCGGTTGCGGCGACGGACGGCTCCTTGTCCTTGCCGCTCAAAAGTATGGGTGTCGCGGGGTGGGCTATGATATCGATCCGGTGCGGGTCCGGGAATCCAGAGAAAATGTTGCGCGAAACAAAGTGGAGGCGCTGGTTAAAATCATACAGGCCGATATCTTTACTCTGGATCTTCGCAAGGCCGATGTCATTCCTCTCTACCTGCTCCCTGAGATGAACCGGCGGCTGTTGCCGCAGCTGGACGCACTTAAGCCGGGATCCCGCATCGTCTGCCACAACTATGATCTGGAAGATATCATTGCGGACGAGGTTGTGACGATGATATCGAACGAAGACAACTCCAGCCACACGTTGTCGCTGTACATCACGCCCTTGAAAAGAAAGAATTCGGCAGATTAAGGGGGGGAGGCGGGCGCCCGGTTTCAAGAACACCCGCCCCGAGCGCTTTTATTTGGCTGCTTTCTTGGCCGCCGGCGCCTTGCCTGCGGCTCTTCGCAGATCCTGCGCCATGTGCCGGATGTCGATGAGCGATTCCTGCATTGCGCTCCAGCCGTACCACCAGGCATAGTCCGGGCTGTTGTGGAATGTTCCCTGGAAAGTGCGATTGCGCTGTTCCAGGAACATCTTGAAGAGCCGTTGTTCAATCGGCGTCGGAGCATCGTTAAAGGTCAGCAGATCCGGGAAGGCGTAGTCGTAGGTCTTGGGTTTCGGAATGATGCCGTCCTTGTAAAGGTCGGCAACAATCCGAATGGCTTCGGCCATCGCATGGTCGGCATCCTTTATGATCCGGTCGCCTTTTCCAAGCTCATACTTGGCAAAATTTGCGGAGTGGCATTGGGTGCAGGTTGCCATCATCTTGTCCCGCTCCTTTTGCCAGTCTTCCTGGGTCATGCGGGCCAGCTGAATCCCCTTGATTGCGTCGAGGCGTTTTGTGGCATTCCCGGCCGGATCCAGCACGCCAAGAGCCTGTAGAATGGTTGTGCGGTCCTGCTTCCAGACCACGTCGTCAGGCATCGGCAGGCGAACGGCCAGGAAACCCCATGCGGTGCGCACTTCGTGGTTCCCCTTCTGCATATGGCAGTTCTGGCAAGTCGGGGCGGCGGCCGTCGACGGCAACACTTTCATTTGCTTCAATGAATTTCGAACGCCGTGCTTTGAAGAGGAATACATCTCCCACTGAGGATGATCGAAGCCCATGTGGCATGTCTGGCAGGCCTGCGGCTGCCGGGCTTCTTCCGCGGAGAAGGTATGGCGGGTGTGGCAGGAGTCGCAGGAACCGACGCCGAACCCCGGATTGGTTTTCCGCAGCTCCTTGATCTCCGCTTCGGTTTTTATTCCGATTTTATGGCATCCGCCGCATCCTTTCATCTCGTCGATAAGAACGGTTGGCTGCCAGTGCATGGTAGGCATGGCTTTCATGGCCGCCCATGCAAATCCATGCTTGCCGGATTTATATTGCCTTACTCTTTCAGAGTGGCATGCCGCGCAGGTGTCCGGTGTGGGTATCTTTGCTTTGGCGACATCGCCTGCCGAAGAATGGTCGCTGCCGTGACAAATCGAGCAGTCGAAACCGGCCTTCCCGTGCTTGCTCAACTCATGGTCCGAGACAATGGCGGGGGTGCCGGTTTTATGGCAATCCACGCAGGCGGAAGCTGCAAATCCGGCATTCCGGCTCAAACCTATCATTGCCGGCGACAGGATCAGCAGTAGGAGTAAACTCGGATTTTTCATAGTGAAGCCTTTCTCGTTTTCCGGTACTTCCAAATTCAACATTCAAAATCGAGTTCGCTTTATTCCCGCATTATAGAGGAAAGAGGAAAAAGTTGTAAGCGAATATAGAAACTGCGCGCATACGGAAACGGCTTGAATTCTTTAAATCCGGCGCTGGGTCACAAGCCGCGCAAAGTGCTCGAAAGAACGGTCGAAAGTCCTTTCGGCTTCCGCCGGGAAACAGCAGGCTGGAAGCTCTCTGCCGGACAGATGGTACGTCAGGCATTCGCAGCAATCGCCTTTTCTCGAGCAGGGTTCATAGGTGCAGTTGCAGTTCCTTTTGTTGCGGTCTTTTTTGCATTCCATGCGCATTCCCATAATGATTTGAGATTCCGGATTAATCTCGGACCTCGAATTACTGATAGTATGTTCCGAAGCGATTTTCCAGAAAATCCTTGTAACGGATGCTTTCCTGAACCACGAAGCCCTTTGGCGGGGCGGGCGATTGCAGAATCAGATCTGCAACCGCGCAAAGGCCGGAGGCCGTTGTGACCTGTATGGCCGACCATAGCCTCCCCATGATTTCTCTTGGGTAAAACTTCTTCACATAATTTTCCTCGAACAGCGCTCCTCCCTGCCTTCCCGTCACGGAGACGTAAATCAGCACGACGTCCTGCAGAGTTCTGGGTATGGCGTTTTCCAGGATGCGTTTCAGCGTGCCGCGGTCTTGGTTGAGCTTCAGGTCCTGCATCAAAAATTGCACTTTTTCACAATGACCCGGATAGCGGAGCGTCTTATAGTTCAGCGTTTTTACTTTTCCCCTGTAGCTTTCGGCCAAAGTTCCGATTCCGCCGGAAGTGTTGAAGCCTTCATAGAGGAGGCCATCCACCGAAATGGTTTCGTAACCTTCCAGCGGCAGGAGAACGGCGGGCGCTCCATTCTCCACGCCGTGGCAAAGGTTGCCGTATTCATTGATCAGGCCATCCGTTGACCAGGTCAGCGAGTATTTAAGCGCGTTGCTGGGATTGATGGGGAGCGCCCCGACGCGCAATTTTACAGTGTCAAGCTCGTCAAAATGCGTCATCAGTTCATTGGCGATGATGCTGATGAAGCCCGGCGCCAGGCCGCATTGAGGCACGAAAGCGGTTCCGGCATGAGCGCTGATCTTTGCGATATAGCGGGCGACTTCGACGTCCTCCGTCAGGTCAAAATAATGCAGCCCGAATTTGATCGCCATTTCCGCAACAGTGAAGTTGCAATAATAGGGGAGACAGGAGATTACGGCGTCCAGCCGCCGGGATCCCAGAAAATGTTCCAGATCGGTTCTGTGCAGCGCATCGACGCGATGCACGGTGAGATGCGCGCAGCCCAGTTCCTCAATGTTGCGAATCGCATTGCTGTCCGTATCTCCGACATGAATCTCGTAATCCCCGGTTCCCGACAACAGGCAGGCAATAAGCGAGCCGACCTTGCCTCCGCCCAGCATTAAAATCCGTTTCATGGTCGCCTTCCCCCTGAATTCGCTTACGGCATTGTTGCAGGAATCGCGCGGACAGTCATCATAATTTCTGCGCCCGACCGGGTCCGCGGAAACCGCGCCTATTGG
>CAZLHW010000235.1:0-6647 GCA_964559085.1 uncultured Acidobacteriota bacterium
GGACGGGATGCTGGTCTACAGAGCCAAGTGCTGCAATCCTATCCGCGGAGACGAGATCGTTGGCTATATCACGCGGGGAAAGGGAATCGCCGTACACACGGTCTCCTGCCCCATGCTCCCCAATTTCCTCGGCTCCGATCGCATCACAGAAGTGGAGTGGGTGAATGCTTCCGAAGGCGAAATGTTTGGGGTCCGCCTGGCGATCGTCGTCGAAGACCGCCAGGGCATTCTGGCAGATATTATTTCAGCGATTTCCAACCTCAAAACCAATATCCGGGAATCCCGTTCGACAAGCGACAGCGCGTCCGGGAAGGGTTTGGTGGAGATTACTGCGGACATTGCCGATGTGAAGCACCTGCAGAAAGTTATTCAGGGATTGAAATCCATCCGGGGCATCCTGGAAGTGGAACGGGTCAATGACATGCCCTAAGCATTCGAGATTCGAAATTCTCGATTGCAGAAATCGCAACGCCTCCATGCATGCATTTTCAATCTCGAATCCAACACGAGACTATTATGAGACAAATAATTGAGACGAAGGCCGCTCCAAGTCCTATCGGCCCCTATTCCCAAGCTGTCCGCGCAAACGGTCTGCTTTTTATTTCCGGCCAGATTCCTGTTCGGCCGGATTCAGGTTTAGTGGTTGAGGGGGGGATAGAGGCGCAGACGCATCAGGTGATGAAGAATATGGCTGCGATACTGGCTGCGGCGGGAAGCGGATTTGACAAATTGCTTAAGACAACAGTCTTCTTAACCGATCTCGACAATTTTTCCGCGTTCAATCAAATTTACGGAGAATATGTCGGGGACTCGAAGCCGGCACGCGTCACAGTGCAGGTGGCGCGCCTGCCCAAGGAAGTGCTGTTGGAAATCGAAGCGATAGCGCTGGCTTAGATCGCTTTTTGGATTTTCCCTGACCGGAGGCATCGCGTGCATATGCGGACGCGCTTGACGGTGCCGTTTTCAACGATGCGCACGCTCTGTAGATTCGGGTAGAATTTACGCGACCGGATATTGTGAGCATGAGACACGGTATGTCCGAAGATCGGGCTTTTTGCACAGACATAACACTGCATTGGCATACATTGAACTCCCGTTAAAGTGGCGCATATTATCAACTGGAAGCCGCTGAGTCAATAGCGTTCCCCTGTTTCCGGTTCCCTATGGGCATGCGATTGGAGATGTTTACAGGCGTCCTCCGGATTTTCGGAAAAAGCCGAAGCACAATGCAGTAACGGGCGATGGGAAACCGGAAACGTTAAACAAGGTCCTCGCCTCCGTCTACCCGGATAACGTTTCCGGTAGCCCAGGACGATTTGCAAAGGCTGAGAGCGACCAGGATCTCCGCCACATCCTCGGGCGTTGTAAGGCGCTTCCCGGGATTCGCCTGCAGTGCTCGGGCGAACATCGCCTCGCTGCCTGGGATCCTCCGCGCGGCCGGCGTATCGGTCACGCCCGCTTGAAGTGCATTGACGGAAATTTCGAGCGGCGCCAGTTCCACCGCCAGCTGCCGGACGTGGGCCTCCAGGGATGCCTTAGCCGCAGACACTGCTCCGTAGGAGGGCCAGACGCGATGCGCCCCGGCGCTCGTCATCGCGAAAAGCCGCGCGCCGCGCCGCAGCAGCCCGGCAGCCATAAGATCCTGAGTCCAGTACACAAAGCTGTGCGCCATCACATCCAGCGTCATATTCATGTCGGCGGGCTTGATAAAACCGCCTGCCTCTTCGGAGATATAGGGCTTCAGCGTGCCGAAGGCCAGGGAATGCAGCAGAATACGGATGCCGCCGCTCTCGGGCGTCTCCGAACAGATATCGCGAAGCCGGGCTACGACGTCCGCCCGGCGGTCGGGATCTGCGGCATTCAGATTGAAAAAAAGCGCCCGTTGCCCCATTCCGCGGATCTCTCCAGCCAGCTTCTCCGCGTTGACGGCTGTTGCTCTTCGGTCCAGGTGCACGCCGGCAATGTGAAACCCGTGTCGCGCGAGCGCCAAGCAAGAGGCGGCGCCAAAGCCGCTGGAAGCGCCTAGTATTAAAGCCCACCAGTCATTTTTTTTCTCGGTCACAATCTTCTCCTTATAGAACCCCGATTTGCGGCGGGTGCGGACGGATTATAAATGTTTCTGCCGATGAATCCGCGAAAATCTGGGGTTTATTTCCCACTCGTGGTACGATGGTGCCGTCCAAAATACAGCACAGATTCGCCGGAATCTGCAAAAAAAGTTGCTCAAATTATCATCCGGCGATTAGATACATGGGCGGCAATTCATGAAATCACTTTATGCTTGGAAGGAAAGGCACGATGGCAGACGACCGGAATAGCAGAAACAAGGCAATTGACATCGCTCTGACGCAGATAGAAAAGCAATTCGGCAAGGGATCCATCATGCGCCTGGGGGATCGGATTGATGCCGCCGGAGTTCAATCCATTTCCACCGGTTCCATATCTTTCGATGCGGCATTGGGCGTAGGCGGCTTCCCCAAAGGGCGCGTGGTGGAAATCTTCGGACCGGAATCCAGCGGCAAAACAACGATCGCTCTGCATGCAATCGCGCAAGCCCAGAAGGCCGGAGGGTCCGCCGCCTTTATCGATGCCGAACATGCAATGGATGCCGGCTATGCCAAAATGCTCGGCGTGAATACCGATGAACTGCTGGTATCCCAGCCGGACAGCGGGGAGCAGGCTTTGGAAATTGCCGAAGTGCTGGTGCGCAGCGGCGCAATTGATATCCTCGTGGTCGATTCCGTCGCCGCCCTTGTCCCAAAAGCCGAGCTGGAAGGCGAAATGGGCGATTCTCTGCCCGGCCTGCAGGCCCGCCTGATGTCGCAGGCTCTGCGCAAACTGACGGCGATTGTTTCGAAATCCAATACCTGTCTGATTTTCATCAACCAGATGCGCGAAAAAATCGGCGTCATGTTCGGGAATCCTGAAACCACGACGGGCGGTCGGGCGCTCAAATTTTACTCTTCTATTCGCGTGGATATCCGACGGATTGGTTCCATTAAAGAAGGAGATCAGGTCGTTGGCAGCAGAACGCGCATCAAGGTAGTAAAGAACAAGCTGGCGCCGCCGTTTCGGGAAGCGGAATTCGATATTCTATACAACCAGGGCATTTCCTACGAGGGCGACCTCCTTGATCTGGCGGTTGATAAGAAACTCGTCGATAAGAGCGGCGCCTGGTTCTCCTATAAAGGCGAAAGGCTGGGACAGGGGCGCGATAACGCCAAGCAGTTCATTCGCGAGCATCCGGAGCTGCTCGAAGCGCTCAACCTTAAGCTAAGGGAAATGCTCGGCCTTGCCAAACCCGCGCCTGCCGCGCCGGAAAAGGAAAAGCCGTAGTATTTTGTGTGATAACGGATCTGCAATAAATGGATTCTATTTTTGCCCGGGACTGCTATCGACTCGCGACGGCCATTGTCTTACAATGAAGGGACCGGAGTCGGCCAGGCAATCGCGGCCTGTAAAGGTCGAGGAAAGTCCGAACTCCACAGGGCAGTGTGCCTCGTAACGCGAGGGAGGGGCGACCCTACGGAAAGTGCCACAGAAAATACACCGCCCCGCTTTGCGGGGTAAGGGTGAAAAGGTGCGGTAAGAGCGCACCGCGTTCCTGGCAACAGGGGCGGCAGGGCAAACCCCACACGGAGCAAGGTCAAATAGAAAAGCGTTCCCGCAAGGGATAAGGGCTGCCCGTCCGATGCTTTTGGGTAGACCGCTAGATCCCGGGAGCGATCCCGGGGCGAGATGAATGATTGCCATCCCCGTTCCCCGGGGAAACAGAATTCGGCTTATGGCCGACTCCGGTGCAATTTGCCACTTTCAGTCTGCTGCTCTTCCAATCCGTCCGGATCAATGTTCCCTGCTACATCGGAATCGCTATCGAAATCGCAAGACGTTTGAATAACGGATAAAGCAATGCCCGATAGCGATCCCGATTTTTGGAGGGTGTGCGGCTTTTTTGTTCAGGGGCTTAAGTTTTCGACCGATAGCAGTTTTCCAAAAACTCTCCCCACATTAACCTTCGCTTCAAACTGCAACGGGAGCTTACGCTCATCTGCGGAAAACCAAATTCGGAGCTGGCCCCCGCTCCGGAACAGATCTCCCTTCAATGCCGTTGTCGAGACGTTCCACGCCGGCAGCTTTCCGAGAACCGTGTCCAGTATCTCCTTCTTTTCAACCTGAGCCTGAACATCTCTGAATTTATCATCGTTCCCGATCATCAGCGTCCGGACATGCTGCAGCCTGAGATCGGACTTCCGGTATAGATATAATGCAGTGAATGGATCGTAGACGCACGCGGGGACGGCATCCTTGATTGCATCCATCTGAAGCCTGGGGGGCGTTACCGATTCGTCATAGGCGCGGATGTGAAGCCGGTGCGTATTCTGCAGATACTCCACCTCGATCTGACGTTTCCGTTTTCCTTCGTGGATCTTCTGGTGGACATAGAGCGAACAGTAGGTCTCCGGGTCCGACAGGAAGAGAAATTCATCCTCGATCTTCATACCCACCAGCCGCATGAGCCTTCCACTCGAGCGCGCTTTGAAGGTCACCTTCAGAGCTTTTCTATTTTTGCAGACGGTCTCTCCCACAAGCTGCAGTTCGCCCTCGCGGGCTTCCATGGATGGAAGAAAGAACATGTACCAGGGCGGATTCCACTGGGCCTGGAATATAAGTTTTTCGCCGATTGAGAAGGGCTGACGCATTCCGGCGGAAGCCGGCGCAACAGGGGGCTTCTGAGGAGAAAGCGCCGGCGCCGGCAGGAACGCTCCCATGCAAGCCGCCAGCATCAACAACAGCTTAATGCGTGCCATCCGGTGATCTCCCGATGAGCGCCAGCCTTTGCTCGACGGCGGCAAAAACTTCATTCACAGAGATATCCATGCACTCATTTCCTGAGTTGCAGCTTCTTCCGTAGCAGAAGCTGCACGGCAGAGTATGCGTAACGGCTTTATCATCGCCTGTCCAAGGACCATTTCTCAAGGGGGATGTTGGTCCAAAAATTCCGACAACGGGAATCCCGAGCGCACAGGCCAGGTGAAGGGGGCCCGTATCGCCGCCAATAACCAGGCGCGCTTTCTTGAAGAGCGGAATCAGCTGCAGAAAAGAGACCCGAAAATGGTATGGAACATACCGGTTGCAGTGCTTTGCAATGACTGCATAGTAGGAGTCTTCTCCCGGCCCGGTGGTGACGATTACCTGCAGCCCCAGTTCAAAATAAATCCGTTTTGCCAGGTGGCCGTATTTTTCAGGACTCCACCTTTTGGTCGGCCATCCCCCGCCGGGATTGAGAACAACGAAGTCGCCCAACGGCTCTTTTTTTAGAAGAGCGTTTACGCGCACTGCGTCCTCATCGGGAACAATGAAATCGGGGACCGCGGCATCCGGCAATGGCCCGATCAGTTCTGCGAGAGAGCGATTGAGATGCACTACATGAACAGGGCTCGAGGGGCTAGCCGGCGTGCGGCTGTATAACCAGTGAGCGGGAAATTCCCGCACCATTTCCCGGGAAAATCCCAGACGCTCGCGCGCACCGGCCAGAAGACCCAGAATGGAAGTCTTTATCAGACCCTGAAAATCGAGAGAATAATCGTAGCGACGGTTTCTCAGGTCGCGGACCAGGCGCCGGAGCCGGAGCCAAGCGGTCCTGTCGGGAGGAAAGCGCAGCAAACGGCTCGTATCGAGAACATGAATTGTGTCGATGCCCCGAATGGCGGAGACGAGGAACCGGCATTTTTCTGCAACGAGCCAATCGATTCGGGAATCCGGGTAGGCGGTCCTCAGCGCCGCGAAGGCCGGCAGCGTGTGCAGGATATCTCCGAGCGAACTCAGACGGAGGATCAGCATTCCAGGAGAAGATCTCATGGACGAAGTCTGCTTAATATTGTTTGAATCAGATCGCGTGTCGAATGATCCTTGGGGTCGCCCGCGATGGCCACTTGCCCCCCGTAGGCGTGAACCGTCTCCCGTTCCGGGACGCTCTCCGGCGTATAGTCGGTGCCCTTGGCGTGAATATCCGGCTGAAGCTCCCGAAGAATGTCGTCCACGGTCGGCGCATCAAACGGCAGCACATAGTGTACGCAGTCCAGCGATGCGATAATTTCCGCACGCTCGGCCTGAGACTGCAGCGGACGGCCCTTGCCTTTGAGCGCCGCGACGCTGGCATCGGAGTTGATGCCGACCAGCAGCACGTCGCCAAGCCTGCTTGCGCTTTGCAGATACCGGATGTGCCCCACGTGAATGAGATCGAAACAGCCGTTGGCGAAGACTGTTTTCTTGCCGGCTTCGCGCAGCCGCGCGCAAATTTCCTTGAGCTCATCCAGCGATCTGATTTTTAATTTCGGGTCGGCCCACATTTTGATTCGAGATTCGAGATTCGAGATTCGAGATTAAAAAAGCGGAATCAGGGATCGCTGAGGACCGCGGTACGAAGCTCGTCGCCGGTTACCGTTGCGGTTCCACGCTTCATGACAACGATTCCTCCCGCGTAATTTGCCAGGCGGGCCGCGGCTTCCGGCGCGGCCCCGCAGGCCAGCGCCAGGGTGAAAACGGCAATGACCGTGTCTCCGGCTCCCGTAACGTCGGCAACCTCGTCCGTGCCATAGATGGGAAAGGCGACTGGGGCTGTCCGGGAGTGCAAAAGCTGCGTGAGG
>CAZLHW010000236.1:0-6640 GCA_964559085.1 uncultured Acidobacteriota bacterium
TCTTCTTTTCAATTCTTTGCTCTTTTTTAATTCCCTACGGTAAGTTTACGCTATGGCCCGCTAGCGCTTAGCAGATCTAATTCGAATTTAGGTATAGTGGATTTACAATCCAAATGCTTAAAAATACGTCAAAGAAAGGAGGCAGTTAAAATGGTTGAACCGAAATTCGAAAGAACGGAAATTGCCCAGTGTGCTGGATGCGCTGTGCTGATGCTCTATGGTGGCGCATATGATTTGTCACTCGTGTCCTTCCCGTGCGGAGCAACTTGGGCGGGTGTACTTGCATAACGTAGTATGCCCAAATCTCGGGGAGCAATGCAGTTGCTATTTCGCTTTTGCATTGCTCCCTCTTCTTGAAAAAGAGCTGTTTTATGCTTATAATATAATAAGGAGGAAGATTATGTTTCCAGTCTTAAATAAGAATTACGCATTGCTAAAACAGTATAAAAGCTCAATCGTGTATCCTTTGCTTGGGGAAAACAGTAGTGCAGTAATGAGCGGTGTCTATTCGTATGAAAGAACAAATGAAACTGGTGCTGAAATTCTTGAACTGTGTAATGGGGCTCTGTCGATTGAGGACATTGCGAAAAAACTAGCCGAGAAACATAGTTGCTCAGTAACAGAGAGTTTTCCGCTTGTTAGTAAATTTGTTGAAGAAGCCTGTCGCAAAGGCTACTTATCAACACAAGAGGATAAAAAGGTATCGGCTATAAATGTTTCAGGAAGTTTCGATGTAATATTTCCCTTTAACGCACAAATTGAGATTACAAAAAAATGTCCATTAAAATGTCGCCATTGTTTTAACAATTCTGGCACCGCGAAAAGAAAGGAAATGTCGACATCGGAGCTTTTTACAGTA
The DNA here is from genome assembly GCA_964559085.1 of uncultured Acidobacteriota bacterium. GTDB lineage: Bacteria > Acidobacteriota > UBA6911 > UBA6911 > UBA6911 > UBA6911. The sequence continues at coordinate 860 of CAZLHW010000236.1, forward strand.
ATAGATAAACTTGCTGCAATGGGAGTAAAAAAGGTTATGCTAACAGGAGGTGAGCCCACTGTACGTGCAGATTTTATTGAAATTATCCAGTATGCATCAAAAAAATTTATGGCCGTTTCTGTTGCAACCAACGGATATTTTATTACCCCTGATCTCATATATAAAATATCCAAATTAAAGAACATTGTTATTCAGGTCAGTCTCGATGGCACCGAAGAACATCACAATTTTATTCGAGGAGTTGATAATTCTTTTTCAAAAGCAGTTAATGCAATACAAGAAATGTCAAATGCTCATATGAACGTCGTCGTTGCGTCAACGTTTAATAATTACAACATGGAAGATATGGAATACTTGACTGCTTTGGCTAAAAAGCTTGGTGCAAAGCAAATTACTTATTCTATAACAAATCAAATTGGAAGAGCCAAAGATAACCCGGATTTGTTTGGATTTTCTGTTGAAGCAATGCTAAGTAACGCAAAGCGATTACAGAAAGAATATACCGACCAAACATTTTATATCCATGTAAACGATAGTGCAAGAGATGCTGAATGTGCCACATCAACCTGTGGAAGAGGATGCACACAGATTTGCATCCGCGAAAATGGTGATGTTTCACCATGTTTGCAGTTTAATCTTGCATATGGAAACCTGATTACGCAAGATATAAACGATATTTTTCATCATAGCCGTATATGTCATTTTATGAATATTCCAGAAACGGATTATGAGATCTGCAAAAATTGCAAAAAGGTTTTGGAATGTGGTGGCTGTATTGCCTTAGCTTGGGATACGCCCTTAGAGGAATGTTCTTGGAAACAACAAAATATTGGATTATATAATAGCATCAATAGTTTGAAGATATGAGCAGTATGGTGTGAGTGAGGGAATACTATGGACGAAAAAATAATTGTTTTTAAAAATGTAACAAAAACATATGGAGAGGTGTGTGCGTTACATAACCTGTCTTTTGACATTCCTGGGAACAGAATTGTTGGTTTAATTGGTGCAAACGGGGCAGGAAAAACAACTATTTTAAAACATATAATCAAATATCTTCATCCCGATTGCGGCTCCATCCTGTTGGGTGGATCAGATATAAATTCTTTGCGAGATGAAACATTCCCAGTTTCGTTTGTTCCTGATAAGCCAGTGTATTATGAGGAGTTGACAGTTTCCGAACACCTCCAGTTTATCAGTACAATGTATGGTACAAAGGACAGAGTTAATAATTTAATCTCTGCGTTAGAGCTCAAGCAGCACCTTAACAAGGTTCCTGGCGCTTTGTCAAAAGGGACTCTTCAAAAAATGATGATAGCATGCGCATTGCTCCGAAACTATGAAATACTAATAGCGGACGAGCCTTTTTCCGGTTTAGACCCAAAGCAAATTTTAGTATTAAAGGAGTTGCTTAGGCAGGAGAAGGAAGCAGGAAAAACAGTCGTGATTTCCACGCACTTATTGTCAACCATTGAAAATCTTTGTGACTATTATATTTTTATTGATAATGGTGAGCTCTTAAGTCAAGGGTCTTTAGAAGAGCTATCTACTAAAGATAAAGCCATGTCGCTTGAAGATATTTATTTGATACTGTCAAGAGGTGCCGATGGCGAAGAGGAGAATGAGAATGAGAATGAGAATGGTTAGATTTCTCTTTAAACAAACATATCGAGCAAGTATAACTCAAATGAAAAACTATTTTGGAGTTATTGTTGCACTTTTTATAGCAGTGGCAATCGGCGGTTATTCTGCTATTACTCAAATCCGTAACAGTTCTTTCTCACTTCAAACATGGAATTTTGAGCTGGCTATAGTGTGCTCAATGGTTTGTATAGCCATAATTGTTTTTGGCAAACGTCCTCCGTTCCTCATCCATCCAGCTACTATTCACTTTTTCGCCCATGCTTCAGTGTTTAGACGGCAAAAAACAGTTGTTCTGATAAAAAAGATTATTGGTCAATTTGCGGCTATTTGTTTAGTAGGTCTTGTCATCTATAATTTTTCATTATCAGTTCATTTTGCTTGTTTTGTGTTCTCTTTTTCTTCCTATTTTTTAACAGTTTCGTTGATCAAATGGTTTAAATATAATGGAGAAAAGATAATCTTTTGGTTCACAAGGTTTTTCGCATGTACAGCGCTCTTTTTGCTATTCACATATTATAGCAACTTTTATTTATTGGGAATGCAGCTGATAATGGCGGGCATCTTCATTATCCACTATTTTCGAACACACATTGATATGAGCCGCTACTATGATGATTCTCTTTATATTGAGAGAATGAATAGTGCAAGTAGGCATAAAGACATGGCAGTTATGCAACAAATTACAGCTGACCATATCGCTAATAAAAAACGTACATTTAAACTTAATAATCTTCCAATTAAGAAAAGCAATGTTTTGTTTTACAAGGCCCTAATAGAAACTCTGCGAATGAGCAAGCAAGTGATTGTCGTGCTTTTACTATTCCTTGTTTTTGCAATAGTAATTAATCGAACACCCGTGTTGGCCACTATATCAATCTTTGGCGATCCCAACATTTCTAAATTGATTGGAATGTTGTCGTTAGCTTGTTTTGTCACTAATCTAAGAGAAGTTTATTATAAGCAAGCTTTATCTATATTATCTAAAAAACAAGAGGGCTTATTTTTGCCGTATACCAATACAATGGTCATTTTGAACTATTTGCTGATTTGTAATGTTGCCATTGTCCTGTCAATTATGATTGTTGGACTCATACTCCGAACAAATATACTTAGTATTGTTATATCGGAGCTGATCTTTCTTTTTGGAGTTAGCATTGCGTTTTGGAATACGCGAAAAAAACAGTGGCTTATGATAGCGTCAAATGTGATTATTTTTGCTGCGACATATTGCATCTTTTAAGGAGTACCTAATTATGTATATACATCACCAAAACGCATCTTTGATACTCCAATTTGTGAATGGAAAAAAGACAAAAGTAACCAATGTTAGTAAAGAAAGTGCAGAAAGGAATTACAGGAATGGAATTTGGAGTTCTACAAACGAAAATACACTTTCTAAAGATTTGTTTGACCCTGAATCTTTCTATGGGAACTGTCCTAATATAGATTGGATTCATGACATTTTCCCTATAATCAGTGTATTCACAACTGGAGGAGTTATTTCAATTATTGTCACGATATTCTTTGAACGGGACTACAAATCATATACCAAAGATAATGACACATTTGATGATGCCACTGAATCTACAAAGATTGAACTGCGAGTTGTTGCAAAAAAAAGTAATGATGTCCTTTCATTAAAACGGAGCTTGTATTGGGAGGGGATTCTTTCTACGACTGCTATACAGAAAAAGATTCGAGAAGAAATTAAACAGATTAATTTGTATTTGTCCCAGTATTCAATTCATGAAATACAGGATCCAACGAAAGCCAGTATCATTTTGCCTGCTGGTACGGGTGGCATTTTTGTTCATGAAGCTATAGGGCATTGCTTGGAAGCTGACCAATATTTTAAAAAAGATGCTGTTTTGAATGGGTATCTTGGAAAGACGATCACAAACAACAAAGCAATTACTATATCAGATTCTTGTTGTAGTACAGATATGATAAAATATAAAGTCTCAGATGATGGCTCAATTCCACGGTCATTAACATTGGTAAAAGACGGATGCCTTGAAAATATAATGACCGATGGCTATTCCTCTTCCATTTATGGTATTGCCGATTCGGGAAATGGCAGATCTGCTAATTATTATAGTTTTCCAATTCCAAGAATGCGAAACACCTATATCCACAATGGGACAGACAAAGTCGAAGACATAATTAAGTCTACAAAGTACGGTCTTATTCCGATTGATATACAAGGGGGGAATGTTACTGTGGAAACGGGAAATTTTGTGTTTAATATTTCCCATGCATTAATTATACAAAGTGGAGAAATAGTGGGGATATCAAAGCCGTTCCTTTTTTCTGGAAACATAATAAATGCCATTGATTCAATCGAGAGAATCGGAAATGATTTGAAATTTTGCCGAGATGTCTGTGGAAAACGCGGGCAATTAATTGATGTTGCTTATGGCACCCCAACTATTTTGCTTTCTCAAAGGACGCATTATGAATAAATATATAGAAGAATTAAATATAGACGATAGGCTTCTTGCAAGTTATGAAGAAGCAGAGATATTCAAGAGTATTCACGAATCATCAATTGTAGAGATTTGGCACGATACTCCAAGATCACTGCGTTCATTGAAAAAAGGTGCAGCAGTGCGAATTAACAATAAGCCCACCAGAAGCGGGAAAATGTATTCTTCTCCTGAGATGAAGACCGATATAAGCTGGTTTAATTCGGCCAATTCTAATGAAACACCGTATTATTTTCTTCCGTTTACAAAAACACCAGAGAAGTCTTCTCTTCCCGTGATTACATTAGATCAGCCGGAAACCACATTATCAAAAATCGAAGGTTGCAAACCATCTCTTATAGAAAACGGTATAGTTATTGAAAAAATGTCGATTGAAGAAGATTTAGGAATATATCATCTTGCCAATACGAAAGCAGTCAGGGGTTTCGGATACCGGTATCTTTATTCGATTAATTGCTTGTTAAAAAGAAAAGACGGAAATGAATATGAGTACTCAAAGGTGTTTGATTGGACAGAAAAAAACACTGCCATTTCTTCTTTTTTCAAACTGATACCGCTTTTTGAGCAAGATATTCATAAGAATTTTGAGGAGACGAAGATACCCCGGTTGCTGTTAAGCTGTAATGCCGTAATGGAGCTATTCCATCTCTTCTTGTTTTTCTTTAATGATCAGGCGTTGGCACAGATCATCCCTAAAAAAATAGATGACATTATTCATGGCAGAGCCTTTATAAGCCACGCTTTAAATATAGTAGAAAATTCTGAGTATAATAAGATGGTTGGCGGATGTATCGATGGAGAAGGATTTGCAAGAACTCCATCTTATATTTTTAAAAATGGATGTTGTAAAAATATAATATCTAAATTTTCAACATGTGAGAATGCAAATTGTACAGGTTCCGCTTATAGATTTGATTATTCTGTATTGCCGCAAACCAAAGCTGCAAAAATCTTTATTGAGCCAGGCACTCTATCTGAAAAAGAAGTTTTATCCTCTTACGACCTTATTGGAAGGATTGAGACATTTCAAGGAATGTATGAAAGCTTCGATAAGAACACGTTTGACTTTACTGCATTATTACATATAAAAGTTTATAAATATGGTGAGTGCGCGGGTTATTGTACAAAAAAAGTTGCCCTTAATCTAATCAGTATTCTCTCGAGAATATCTTTATTATCAAATAATTTAAATTATTCTGGAGATGGATCATTTTACATTCCATCCATGGTTTGCGAGATTGAACTATAAAACCTTCGCAACGTTCATAAGTCGGTCGCTTCCTTTATTTCTATTGCACTTCAATGTGTGCTTTTAGTATTTGTATAAATTACAGGGGGCCTCGTAAGTCGCATGGCTCAGAGGCACCCTATTTAATCCAACTCAAAGCTCGGAAGATTCGATGCAAATCCGGACTGGTGGCTCAAAGTGAGCCGGAATAATCATTTCCAAGATAAAGACAGGAAAAGTGAGTGCTATTCGTTTCTCAACTTTGGATGCCATATGTGACGCGCTTGATTGTCAACTGGGGGACATTCTTGAATATAAAAGAGAACGAGAACCAATCCAGAAATGATTAAAGCTTAATTCAAGATACTATGTTATTGCTACAGCATAATGTCCAGCAATAGATATTGTTAAGTGTCCGAACAT
>CAZLHW010000237.1:0-6638 GCA_964559085.1 uncultured Acidobacteriota bacterium
CCGTCGCTGCGCTTGTTGGCGCGCGTCACCATGACCACGGCATTCCAGCGCTCAAGCCTCCGGATTCTCTTTTCCATATCCTCGTCGCCGGAGAAAGGGGGCTCCTGTTCGGGAGGGATCGTATTGATATAAGGTGTCTGCACAAGCTCCGGCACGCCCAGATTGAGCTCTCTCGCCCGCTGCATCAGCAGGCGCACCAGGACGCGCGCGCGGCCGGCCCCGCGATCTTTTACAACGGCCAGGAGAGACTCCAGCCATTCCTGTGTTTCCGCAGGATCCGAATCGGGTAATTGCTGGTTTAGTATGACCATGGAACTATGTTATGAAAAAGCCCTGCTTAATCCAAGGACTACTCGCCGAAATTATCCTGCCCGCCGCGATCCTGCATATATCCGCCGCCGATTCTTTCTTGTATTATAGGATTTCCTGGAGAGACCATGCCCGGACGACGATTCAAGACTGCATTCATTCTCGGCGCGGGACTCGGTATGCGGCTTCGCCCGCTGACGGAGCATTGTCCCAAGCCGCTTCTGGAGATAGGGGGCCGGCCCCTGATCACCTATGCCATGGACCACCTGCTCGGCATCGGAGTGGACCGGTTCATTGTGAATACGCACCATTGCCCGGAGGCTTACCTCCGGAAATTCCCCGACAGGCAATGGAAAAACCGCCCCATCTTTTTCCGATACGAACCGGTGCTTCTGGACTCGGCGGGGGGACTGAAAAACATCGAGGACCTTCTTGAGGGCGATCAGACCAGTCTTTGCTACAACGCAGACGCCCTGACCAATCTTCCGCTGCAAAAACTTCTGCAGATGCACACGGAAAGACAGCCTGAAGCAACCCTCGTGCTGCGTACCAGCGGGCATCCGTTGAATGTCTGCGTCAACGAACAGAATGAGATTTGCGACATCCGGCACATTCTCAAGAGGCCCGGGGCGCTGTGCTGCCTATTTGCCGGCATTTACGCCGTTGAGACCTCCCTGCTCCGGAACATCGAACCCGGGAAACCCGCAAGCATTATCACAACATTTCTGCAGGCTATCACCCATCGCCCGGGCTCTATTCTGGGAGCCGTCATCGACCAGGGTTGTTGGCAAAGCCCGGATTCCGTTGAGGACTATGAACGCATGAAATCGGACAAGCACTTCCGGACCGAATGCTGGAAGGAAGCCCCTGCCTCCGGCGAATGAAGGGGAATCCTTATGCCGACTGACAGGCAATGCACGGCAGATGCCCGGGAAGACCTGATTGCATTCGCCAGGGAAGCGCTTGGTCTGCCGTCTTCCGCCACGGGGACCCTGACCGCTCTCTCCAAGCGAGGTTCCGATCGGGCTTATTTCCGCTTCGAATGGGATCGGTCGCAATCGGCTGTTTTGGCGCGCTACGATTCCAACCGGATCGAAAATTCCTATTTTGGCGACATCGCGCGGTTTTTGCTTAAGGAGGGTATACCTGTTCCACAAATCCTCCGTGAGGATACCGCCAGGGGCCTGCTTCTTATGCAGGATCTTGGAAACGCCGATCTCTGGACATTCCGGGACGCGTCCTGGGACATTCGCGGAAATCTTTATCGGCAGACGCTGACAGCGGCTCACAAACTCCATTCGATATCAGCCTGCCGGGTCCTTTCCGAACGGGTGAAGCTCATGGAACCCTTCGACTCCTCGCTCTACCAATGGGAACGGGATTATTTTCGGAACCACTTTGTCAAAGCCGTCTGCGGCCTAGACCTGGAGCCCGACTTCAGCCTCTGTCTCGAAAACGAACTCAGCCTTCTTGCCGATAGGCTCCATTCGGGGGAGCGCTGTCTTATCCATCGCGATCTGCAATCCCAGAATGTGATGATTTTTCGGGATAAAGCCTATCTCATCGATTTCCAGGGCATGCGGTTTGGATCCAGGTTTTACGATCTCGGGTCGCTTCTGTGCGATCCCTATGTATCATTCTCCCAAAGCCAGCGCGCGGAATTGCTCTCCTACTACCATCAGCTCTGCACGCCGCAGCCGGACTGGGACTGTTTTCAAAAAACATTTTGGGAAGCTTCGGCCCAGCGCCTGATGCAGGCTATGGGCGCCTATGGTTTTCTGGGGCTCACAAAAGGCCTGGCGGGCTATCTTCAACATATACCGGCCGGGATCCGGAATCTTATGGCTGCGGCCGAAAACGCGCGCACACTCCCGTTTTTGCTGAAATTATGCAAAACATGCGAAAATAAAATTCGAGATTTGAGATTCGAGACTCGAGATTGACGATGACGACGACGATGAAAAGCAGGATCCTATCCGCGATAATTCTTTTGGCAACCTGCGCCGGTCTGTCGGCACAGCCTGAACGGCGCAAGGGTCCGATTGTGCGTCAGGTGGATCGAATTCTTATCGAATCCGGCGACCCCAAAACAATATTCGACTTCTTTTCGAAAGATCTGATGCTTCCCGAAGCATGGCCGCTGACGGAAAACCGGGGGCACACAAGCGGAGGATTGGGTGCAGGAAATGTGAATCTGGAATTCTACAGAACAGAGACCGCCAAGGATGGGGCGACAGGCGGAAAAACCCGGGCGCGCTATGCGGCGCTGGCCCTGGAGCCGTATCCGCTTCGCGATGCGCTTCGTGAAATGACCGTGGAAAGGATTCCCTTCAGCCCGCCTCAACCCTATGTCGCTCCACTGCCGAACGGAACGCAGGGAGTCCATTGGACGATGGTGCCCCTTCCATCGTTCTCCAAACCGGCGATGTCCGTTTTTCTTTACGAATACAGCCCGGCCTTTTTGAGAGTCGACGTCCGGAGAAAGCAGCTGGGGAACCGGCTGACACTGAACAAGGGAGGCCCGCTGGGCATTCAATCGGTTTTTGAAATTGTAATGGCCGCGACAAATGACGAACGTGAAAAGGCGGCATGGACGCGGCTGCTGGGCGAGCCCGCGTCGTCCGGACGCTGGAAAATCGGCGCGGGTCCGGCCCTCCGGAGCGTCCGCGGCCCTGAAGACAAAATCCGGGAAATCGTCTTCACAGTTAAATCCCTGGAATCCGCCGTGGAGTTCCTTGAAAAAAAACAGTGGCTCGGCGCCGTCGCCGCCAACGATGCTTTATTGAATCCGGCAAAAATTCAATCGCTTAGAATCCGCCTGACAAACGAATCCTTTCGTTAGCATCTGCGCGCCGGATCTCTTTCCGGCCAGGGATCAAGCATATTTTTGCCGGGCACACTCAGAATTCTATGATGTTTATGTTAGGATTTAACTCAACGGCATGTGGATTGGAAATTTGATATTCACCTCTAAACGTTTAAGGGTCTTCCTCGCATGAGCGCTCCGTTGCAAAAAAACGCGCCCCGCTGGTTGATTTGCGTGCTTGCTCTGACCCTTCCGGCAATTCTTGTCGGCGGCATTGTATTCTATAGGTATCAGGGGCAGCAGCAGCTGCAGTATGTAGCCGCAGAGCTGACAGCCATCGCCAAACTCAAGGCGTCCCAGATTTCCGAATGGCGCAGCGATCAGCTTTTTGATGCGGAAACATTCCGCAAGGATCCTTTTCTGAACCGAAGCGCCGCCCGCGTTATCGCCCATCCCTCCGAAAAAAACGTCCGGGACCTTCGCACTCGATTAAGCAATATCGCCCTGCAGCACGATTACGACGATATCCTGCTGGCTAATCCTGCCGGCGAGATTCTTTTGAGCTTGAAGGGAATCTTCAACAACTGCAAAGAGACTTCCGTTGCACTGGCATCGGCGGTAAAGCAACGCAAGCCCGTTTTCGCCGACTTTCACTTAGGAGGTAAAAACTCTGATCCTCATTTGAGCTGGGTGGCGCCGCTTTTTTCCGGGCAGGGCCCGGTGTTCGGCGCTCTTATACTCGTCAACGATGCAGAAACAGCCCTATATTCTTCCATTCAGACCTGGCCCATTCCCTCACAGACCTCCGAAGCGCTTCTGGTGCGGCGCGACGGCGATCATGTCCTGTACCTGAACGCACTGCGCCATAGGAAAGGCGCCGCGCTGAAGCTGCGCGTTCCAATAGCTGGAACGGACACGCTTGCAGCCGCGGCCGCCCGGGGGCAGGAGGGTTTTATGCTGAGCAGAGATTACCGGGGAGTCGAAACAGCGGCCGTTGTGGCGCACATCCCGGATTCGCCCTGGCTGCTGATCGTCAAAATGGACGCGGCGGAAGCTTTTGCCGAAGGCCAATTCCGGTCGGCCATGATCTTGACAATGATCGGATTGCTTCTCGGGGCGGCCTGTTTGTCCGGGCTTGCAGTCTGGCAGCTGGAGAAAAAGCGGCATTATCAGACGCTCTTCCAGTCGGAGTCGCTGCGGCGCGCCGATGCGGAACGCCACCGGATTACGCTTCAGTCGATCGGCGACGCCGTAATTTCTACGGATGCAGCCGGGCTCGTAGCCATGATGAATCCGGCGGCGGAGCTTCTGAGCGGCTGGCGCAACGCCGATGCCGTCGGGAAATCCATTGATGAGGTCTTCCGCATCATTCACGAAGAAACGGGCGAAACCATCGAGAGTCCCGTTACCAGGGTGCTGCGCGACGGCAAGCCGGTGTTCCTTGCGAATCACACGCTGCTGATCGCTAAAGACGGGAGCCGGCGGCCTATTGCGGACAGCGGCGCTCCCATCCGGGGCGAGGATGGAAGCATAATCGGGGTGGTGCTCGTTTTCCGGGATCAGACGGCGGAACGCGCTTCGTTAAAGGCGCTGCGGGAAAGCCAAAGCCGCATTCGCGCAACGCTGGATCAGATGATGGAGGGGTGTCAGATCATCGGCCCCGATGGACGCTTCGTTTATGTCAATGATGCGGCCGAGATCCATTGCCGGCGCAGCCGCGAGGAATTGATAGGGAAAATGCCGGAAGAGGTGTGGCCGGACATAAAAGGCACGGAACTCTTTGCGCAGATTCAGCGCTGCCTGAAGGAACAGACTATCGGCCGTATTGAACACCGAATTTCTCTTCCCGACGGTTCGCAGCAGTGGCTGGACATGCGGATTCAACCGGCGCCGGACGGGGTGATGCTGCTTTCGCAGGACATCACGCAGCGCAAGCAGGCGGAATCTCTGCGCCGGCAGTTGTTTGACATTATCGAAAAAAGCCTGAATGAAATTTTTATTTTCGATCCGCAGACGCTCCGGTTTCTTCACGTCAACCAGGGGGCGCTGGCAAACCTTCAGTATTCCCTTGAGGAAATCAGGAAACGGACGCCCCTGGACCTGAAACCGGAATTTACCGAAGCCGGTTTCCGAAACATGATTGAACCGCTGCGGACCGGCCGGCAGGATTCGCTGGTTTTTGAAACCGTGCACCGTCGCGCCGATGGGAGCCTCTACCCGGTTGAAGTGCATCTGCAATTAATCGAAGCCGAGAGCGGTCCCGTTTTCCTTGCAGTCATTTTCGACATCACCAAACGCAAGCGTACCGAAGCGGAGAGGGAGCAGCTGCTTGCCCAGCTGATCCAGGCTCAAAAGATGGAATCGATCGGACGGCTGGCCGGCGGCATTGCGCACGATGTCAACCACCTGCTGTCCATCATTCTGGGCTACGGCGAGATTATGCTGGAACAGATGCGCATGGATCATCCGTATCGCCAGCCCGTGCAGGAAATTCAGGCAGCCGCCATTCGTGCAAAGGATCTGACCCGGCAGCTGCTGGCTTTCAGCCGAAAACAGCTGCTTGAATTCAGGCCGTTAGACATCAATGAAGTGGTAACCCGGTTTGAGCGAATGTTGATCCGGCTGCTTGGAGAAGACATTGAGCTGAAGCTGCAGACATCGGAGGAACCGCTCTACGTATCGGGAGACGCCGCGCAATTGGAGCAAGTCCTGATGAACCTTGCCGTTAACGCCCGCGACGCCATGGCGGATGGAGGAACGCTGACCATCGAGACCGGCAGGATATCCTCGGACGCGGTCAGAACAGAAAAAGCGCCTGGGCTGGCGCCCATGGATTATGCCCTCATTGTGATCCGCGACACGGGCTGCGGCATGGACGCCGAAACGCTATCCCATCTATTTGAGCCCTTTTTCACAACCAAGGACAAGGACAAAGGAACCGGACTGGGTTTGGCAACCTCGTACGGCATCATCCAACAGCACGGCGGCAGCATCCAGGTTGAGAGCGAGCTCAACCGAGGGACGTCTTTTCGAATCTATCTGCCGATTAATACGGAAGCAGCCGCCGTGGAAGCAAAGTCTTCACAGACGCGGGAAGTTGCCGGCTTTTCAAAGACAATTCTTCTGGTCGAGGACGACGCCTCGCTGCGCAAGCTTACCCTCGTCATTCTGCAGCGGGGCGGCTATGACGTCATTGAATCCGCATCCGCAGACGATGCCGTCCGGAAAGCGTCCGAATGCGTGTCCCCAATCCACCTGGTCCTCACGGATGTTGTGATGCCCAATATGAAGGGCCCGGAGGTTTTCTCAAAAATCACGGCGTATCATCCGGAAGCCAAAGTCCTGTTCATGTCCGGCTATACCGACGAAATCATCGCGCGGCAGGGGGTGCTGCAAAAAGGAATCCATTTTATCCAGAAACCTTTCACGGTTGAGGGTCTGCTGGAGAAAGTGGATCAGGTTTTGAACCCTTAGGCAGCCGTCAGGAGCGCGTCCGAGAATTTGGATGAGCCGCGTTCCGAGC
>CAZLHW010000238.1:0-6596 GCA_964559085.1 uncultured Acidobacteriota bacterium
CGGTGCCCAACCACAACATGTAGGGGGCACCCACTTAAAAGCCAGAAGAACCTAATTTTCTTTTTGTTGCTCCTGGCTCCGCTCCTCGCGCAATACAATCCTGCCTTCGCTCAGCCTGAAGAGACGGATTCACCGGGGACGGAAATGGAGACCGCCGGTGAAGGCCAATCTGCGCCGCAGGCCTCAGGCGCCCAGTCCGGAGACACTTTCTCTCTCGCGCTGGGCGCCGGCGTGATTGTGAGTCCGCGGCCCTACGTGGGGGCCGATTACCGCATATTTCCCATCCCATCGGTAGAATTTGACTACAAGGGATGGTTCTTTCGCGGAATCCGCGGCGGATACGGCTTTATCCGAACGGAACGATTCACCGCAAGCCTGTATGGCCAGGCCCGATTCAGCGGTCTCGAAAGCGATTCCAGTCCTTTTCTCCAGGGCATGGAAGACCGGAAAAAGTCGATGGACGCCGGGATTGAACTTTCCTATCGCGGAAGACCTGTCGGCTTCCGCTTCAATTATCTCGGCGATGTACTCGGGAGGAACAAAGGCCAGGAAGCGACCTTTCTAGTCACGAGCGGCGTTCCGCTCGGACGCCGGGGGATTGTGCTTGCGGGAATCGGGCCCAGGTGGCTGAGCAAAAACCACGTCGACTATTATTACGGAGTTCGCGCCTTTGAGGCGACGCCCTCCCGCCCCGCGTACTCAGGCAGACCCGCTTATAACCTGGACATCAATATAACCGCCATTATCAATGTGAGCTCGCACTGGCGCTGGATTGCCATTATGAATCGGGAAGGATTCGGAGCAGCGATCAAAGAAAGTCCGATTGTGGATAGAAATTCTTCCTATGCTTTCATCACGTCGCTGAACTATAAATTCTGACAGGAGCCGCGGCATCCCTATGAACTTCGTCGCCTGGCAGATGCTGACCGGGGATCGAGCCAAATACGCAGGATTGGTGTTTGCCATCGCCTTTTCCACTTTCTTAATGTCCCATCAGATGTCCATTTTTGTGGGATTGTTGAATCGCACACAGTCGCAGATCAAAGACATTGCGGATGCCGGGATTTGGGTTATGGATCCCAAAACAGAGTATCTGGACGAAGTGCGCGCCCTCTCCAATCAGGATTTGTACCGCGTGCGCGGCGTGGAGGGCATGCAATGGGCCGTGCCGCTCTTCAAGGGGAACGCCCGCGGGAAAGCAAGCGATGGTCAGTTCCGAAACGCGATTCTCATGGGCTTGGACGACGCCACACTGGTGGGCCTTCCCCGGACTTACCTTGCGGGGGACTGGCGCGCCCTGCAATACCCGGAAACTGTGGCCATGGACGAGGTCGGATTCCGCCGCTTCTTTCCCGGCCAACCCTATTCGACCGGCCAACGCCTCGATATCGGCGACAGGACGGTCACAATCGGCGCCGTGGTACGGGTTTCACCCCCCTTCGGCAACCTCCCCGTTGTGTACGCGCGCTATAGCGACTCCGTCCGCATGATCGGGCGCGAATCGCGTCAATTGTCTTTTATACTCTGCGAACCGAAGCCGGGGATTGCGGCGGAAGAGCTGTGCAAAAGGATCGCGGCCGCCACGGGACTGAAAGCCGAAACGGCAGAGCAGTTCGGATGGGATACAATCTGGTACTACATTGGAAACACCGGGATTCCGATCAACTTCGGCATCACGATCACGATCGCGTTGCTTGTAGGAGCCCTGGTTTGCGGCCAGACCTTTTCGCTTTTCATTCTGGAAAACCTGAAGTATTTCGGCGCGCTGAAGGCGATTGGCGTCACGACGATCCGCATTATTCTGATGATCATTCTTCAGGCGCTGATTGTTCTGTTTATCGGCTATGCCCTTGGTATCTCTCTTACCGCCGCCTTTTTCGAATTCACAAAGGATAATCTTGAATTGCGTGGTTTCCGGCTATTGCCGGAGATCATGCTGCTGACCGGCGGCCTGGTTTCCGCAGTAGTCCTCATCGCCACCATGATCAGCGTTCGACGCGTGGCTGTTGTGGAACCGGCAATCGTATTCCGTGGATGAGAGGGAACGAACGGATGAGCGAATCGGCCGTTGTATGCAAAGCGGTTGAAAAATCATTTGGAACCGACCAGACGCGTTTGCGCGTTTTGCGTGGCATCGACCTGCAGGCATACTACGGAGAAATGACCTTTCTTCTCGGACCGTCCGGTTCGGGTAAGACAACGCTGCTGAGCATCATCGCGGGGATTCTGACAGCGGACGGCGGATCCATCCACGTGCTCGGGCAGGAACTCAACCGACTCAAGGACCTGGAGTCGGCGCGCTTTCGCCTGGCAAACCTTGGATTTGTTTTCCAGCAGTTCAACCTGATTCCCGCATTAACCGCCGCGGGAAACGCGGCCGTGCCGCTTTTTGCGGCAGGCTGGAAGCGCCGGGCCGCAGTCGCAAAAGCGCGCACGATACTGGCCGATCTGAATATGGCAGACCGCGCGGATGCTTTGCCCAACAAGCTGAGCGGCGGCGAACAGCAGCGTGTCGCCTTTGCGCGCGCCCTTATTCAGGACCCCAAGCTCATCATTTGCGATGAACCGACCTCTGCGCTGGACGGCGCCACGGGGCATCACATTATGGAGCTTCTGCGAAAAATCGTCCTGAAGCCGGATCGCGCCGTGCTTGTCGTTACTCATGATTACCGGATTCTTGAGTTCGCCGACCGCATTGCAGAGATAAACGACGGCGTGATTCAAAAGATCGAGTCTCGCAAGGGAGTGCACTTATGGCCATCAAATATGGACTGCCCATTCTTGCGTTGATTGCAATAACCTTTGCCGTTTTCAGTGTTTTACACCGGACCCCATCCGAAGTGGTCGCGTCGCCGCCCATTCCCCCGCCATCCTCCCCCTTTGCCGAACAGATCGGCGCGACCGGCATGGTGGAAACCGCTTCGGAAAACATCTAGATTGGCGTGCCCGTCCCGGGTCTTGTGATGAAAGTGCCGGTGCGTCCCGGCGACGCTCTGCGACGCGGCCAGCCGCTGCTTTACCTTGACGACAGAGCGCTTCGGGCAGAGCTTTCGCTCCGGGAGTCCTCTCTGGAACTTGCCGAAGCGCGCCTCAGGCGTCTTCAGAATGCTCCCAGAGCGGAAGAAATACCTCCGCTGGAAGCGCGCATTGCGGAAGCGCGCGCGCAGCTTGCGGATGCGGAGGTGCAGCGGACGCTGATCGAGTCGGTATCCGACCGCCGGGCAATCCGCACCGAGGACCTGGAAAAGCGCCGCAAGGCCGTTGATATTGCCGCCGCGCGCCTTCGCGAAACAGAAGCGGCGCTGGCGCTGTTGAAAGCCGGATCCTGGCAGCAGGATCTGCAGGTTGCGGAAGCAGAAGTGCGCCAGGCTCGCCGACAGGTGGAGCAGACGCGGATCGAAATTTCCCGCCTCACGGTCACATCGCCCATTGACGGGAAAGTGCTCCAGGTGAATATCCGGCCGGGCGAGTACGCCGCGGCAGGCCCGGCGCAAAATCTCCTGCTGATAGGATCCGATGCTCCCTCCCATGTTCGTGCGGATGTGGACGAAAAGGATGCGTGGCGCGTGCGCCGCGATGCGCGGGCCGTAGCCGGCATCCGCGGAAATTCACGCCGCCAATTTCCACTGCGCTTCGTGCGCATCGAACCCTACGTGGTTCCCAAGCGCAATCTGACCGGGGATGCCGCGGAACGCGTCGATACACGTGTTCTCCAGGTCCTTTACGCACTGCCTGAAGGAATCAACGTCTATGTCGGGCAACAGATGGATGTTTTTATCGAATCCACAGGAGGCCAAAACTGATGGGGCGCCTTCTTTTATTCTGCATGCTGGCCGCGGGTACGGACAGCTGGTGGGCGCACTATGGCGATCCCGTGCTCGACACGCTGGTGCAAACGGCCCTTTCGCGCAACCTCGAAATCAGGATTGCCGAGCAAAGAATCAAGCAGGCGCGCGCTTTAACCGGCGAGGCTAAAAGCGCTTTGCAGCCGTCCCTAAACCTGAATGCCGGCGCGCAAAGGATCCGGGGAGGCTATCAGGCCGGCTTCGTCCGAGTTCCGCAAGGTGCAGAGAATGGGAGCGGGCGAGGCTTTATTGCTCCGTTTGAAACGGGCCTGGTCTCTGCAAACCTGGACACGCGCTGGGAAATCAGTTTCTGGGGACCCAACAGCAAACGGCTGAACGCCTCGAAGGCGGATCTTCAGGAGCAGATAGAGCTTCAGAATGAAGTTCGCCTGATTGTTGGCGCGGAGGTTGCCCGTCAGTATTTTGAATTGCGCGGGATCGAAGATCAGATCACGGTTGTCCGCCGAAACCTGAAGAATCAGGAACAGCTTTTGGAACTCCTGCGCGTGCGCTCGCAATCAGGACTATCCACCGAATTGGATGTGGAGCGCCAGTCGGCCGCGCTGGCGTCTCTGGATGCCTCGATCCCCCTGCTTGAGCTCCAGCGCTCTCTACGCTTACATCGTCTCGCAGTGCTCCTTGCAGACAGCGGCTTTGGCACGCAGAAGCTTGAGCCGAAGGTATCCGGCATCCGCCCGCCGCGCCTGCAAGCGGGCATCGATTCCGAACTCTTAAAGCGGCGGCCGGATGTGCGCGCCGCCTATGCCCGGATACAGGCGGCCGCCGCACGCGCGCAGCAGGCCCGATCAGAGCTCTATCCCCGGCTTCTGTTGACAGGAGCTGCCGGCAGGCAGAGCACCAGCGTCTCCGGACTAACGCTGGGCTCCGGAACCTTTTTCAACATCGGGCCGCAGCTTGTGCTGCCCCTTTTCACCGGGGGCAAAATTCGGGCGAATATTGAGGCAACCAATGCGCAGCTGGAAGAGGAATCTCTTGCCTATGAATCCGAGCTGCTGGCCGCATTCCAGGAAGCGGAGGATGCGATTGCCGGATATAGGCTGCAACAGGAAAGATTTTGCAAACTTGAAGAAGCGCTGGCTCGCGCCCGCACGGCACTGGCGCTTTCGGAGGAACTCTATAGGGCCGGTCTGGGAGATTTTTTGGAAGTTCTGGATGCGGAAACAAGAGTTTTGGAACTGGAACTGGCCATGGCAGAAAGCCGCGCTTCCCTGCTTGTTCAATCGACGCTTGTTTATAAAGCCCTTGCCGGAGGCTGGCCGCAATGAATCCGGCGGATTTTGGAATTGATCGGAAGCGGAGAGCCGCTCCCGCTATGGGATTTATGGCTGCTGCGTTGATAGCCCCGCGGCACGCGCCATGCCGCCCTACATACCGGAAAAAACCAACTGGTGGACCGGATACAGAGAATACCAATAACAGAGTCCCCACAAGCCGACAGGATCAAATATCGCCGTTTGCCGGATTAGGGAGCCGTTCTCATCTCCGGTCACCTCAAATTCCAGCCAGGCGCGGCCGGGCAGTTTCATTTCCGCCGCCAGCAACAGCCTGCGCTCCGGCTCAAATGCTTCGATGCGCCAGAAATCGAGAGTATCGCCGACCTTGAGGTGAGTCCGGTCGCGCCGTCCCCGGCGCATTCCTACGCCTCCCACAAGCAAATCGATCCAGCCGCGAAGAGTCCACAGCCAGTTGCCGTAGTACCAGCCTGTCGAACCCCCGATCTGCTGAATGGGGAAAAAAGCAACGCGGGGAGACACCGGGACACGGAGCGTTCGTGAATCAATCAGCCGATTGCCGAAACGCACGCCGCCCCAGCGGCGAACCGCGCCGGTCGATGAAAGCGCATCCGCCCAATGGGATTCTGAATACTCCCGATCCTCGTTGCGCAGCGCACGCGCGATCGCGTCCCGCACACCTATCGGCCGAACGGGAAACGCGCGCATTGCGGCATCGTCCTGCACAATTGTGGTATGGCGGATACTGTCGATAAGTTTGCGGCCGACACGGGCATAGAGCGGGGTCACCAGTCCCAGCCAAAGGCTTGAAAGGCGGGGCGTTAAAACCGGCACCGGTATCATAAGGCGGCGCAGGCCGCGCTGGCGTGCATATTCGCGCATGAGCCCCCCGTAGGACACTCTGTCCGGACCGCCGATCTCGAAAATGGAAGACCCCTGGACAGGCAGATCCAGGGCGCCGAGCAGATACTGAAGTACGTCATCAACGGCAATGGGTTGGGCAAGCGCCTTTGCCCAGCGTGGCGTTATCATGATCGGGAGGCGTTCGACCAGGGCCCGAATCATTTCAAATGAAAGGCTGCCGGATCCCAGAATAATGGAAGCTCGAAACTCGATAACGCTTATTCCCGAACGGCGCAGGACGGCGCCTACCTCCTGGCGGCTTCGCAAGTGAGGCGATAGCCGGAGATCCCTCCCCAAACCTCCAAGATAGATGATCCTTTCAATCCCTGCGATCCTTGCAGCGTCCGCAAAGTTTTCAGCCGCCTTACGGTCTATTTCCTCAAATCCATGGGCCGTCCCCATGGAGTGAACAAGATAATAAGCCGCATGAACCCCCGTCATCGCGCTCTTTAGAGAGTCCATATTCAAAAGGTCGCCGGCGACGATCTCCACCGCCGGTCCGGCGCGATCCCGAAGCATTTCGGGACGCCGGACAAGGCACCGTACAAGGTGGTTTCCCGCTTCGAGGCGTTTTAGAAGGCGTCCTCCGATATAG
>CAZLHW010000239.1:0-6578 GCA_964559085.1 uncultured Acidobacteriota bacterium
GGGGAGTGGGCGCCATGGATGGAAGCCCCGAAAGGGGTGGTGCAGGCTGCGCCGCCCTTTCAGGGCTGAGGGATTTATCGGCCGACAACCCAGGCCTTCGGATGCGGCGCATCCTGCAGCCTGGGCTGCACTGCCGCACACCTCCAGTGCTTACGGCGCCGGCAATCGGCACAATGATTGATATCGATGGATTGTTGGAATCAGGATCTGCGCAGGCGGCGGTTTACTCGTAGCGCAGAGCCTCAATCGGATCCAGCAGCGCCGCTTTGCGCGCGGGCCATACACCGAAAACCAATCCGACTGCTATCGACACTCCCAAACCGGTAAAAACAGCCCACAGGGGAATGGTGGCCGGAAGGGAAGGCACCAGGGCAATGATAATGAAGCTTATGGCTATGGCGAAAAGGATGCCGAAAATCCCTCCCCCGCCGGTGAGCGTCATCGCTGCAAACAAAAACTGCAGCACAATGTCCCGTTTTGTGGCCCCGATAGCCTTGCGCACGCCGATTTCCCGTGTTCTTTCCGTAACCGATACCAGCATGATATTCATGACGCCGATTCCGCCCACGAGCAATCCGACGCTGGAAATGGAGATGACCACGAGTCCGATGACGGCTGTAAACGAGTTGATCTGCTTGATGATCATGTCGGATGTTGTCAGCGTGAAGTTGCTGGGTTCGGAATGCCGGACCCTGCGTCTCTGGCGAAGGAGGCTTTCGCTCTCATCCATTGCCTGCTCCCGCATTCCGGGTTTCGCCTGGATGTACAGCAGATGATTTTCTTCCCAGGGCATGATTTTGTGGTAAGTGCCGTAGGGGATATAGACGTAGTTGTCTGCTTCGCTGATCATCGACCCCGTGCTGCTTTGCTCCGCAACCCCCAGAACCGTAAACGGATGTCCCTGAATGATTATCTGCTTGCCGACCGGATCCACATTCTCGAATAGACTTTTAGCCGTGTCCGGTCCCAGAATGGCAACGGGCATTCTATGATCATCCTCCGATTGGGTGAAGAAGCGCCCATTTGATATTTTCAGGTTATAGATATTTGAGTAATTATGGGAAACGCCCATAAAGTCTCCGCCGCGCACGGTGGTTTCCCTGTATTTGATGGTAACCCGGGCGGAGAAGGGGACTCCGATCCAGCACACATCCTGGACGGAAGGGCATTGATCCCGAATGGCTTTCGCGTCGGCCACCGTAAGCGGCTTTCGCATCCTTTCTTCCCGCGACGGACGCCCGGTCGATATGATCCCCCTGTGAAACGCCAGAATATTATTGGCGCCCAGGGACTCGATTTCGGAGAGGACGTTGGCCTTAACCCCCGAGAGGAGCGAGGCGATGACAATCACCACAGATACGCCGACCACGATACCGAGAACAGTCAGAAAGCTTCTGAATTTATGGGTAAGAATTGTCTCAAACGCCATTGTAAAGTTTTCACGGTGATCGATCATTGTACGCTCTCTTATTCCCTGGCCAATGCGGCTATTACACTGAGTTTGGAGGCCCTGTACGCCGGATAGATCCCTGAGATCATCCCCACGGTGCCGGAAGTCAAAATGGCCAGCAGGACGTAGGTCATTGTTATCTCCATTGGAAATCCGACGGTGCTTTCGATGATGGCGCAGAGAATATAAGCAAGGCCCAGGCCCAACACGCCTCCCAGAGTGGCCAGAAGCGCCGATTCGATTAAAAACTGCAGTAGTATATCGCTTCGCTTGGCGCCGACGGCTTTGCGCATCCCCACCTCGACGGTTCGTTCTGTTACCGTTACCAGCATGATGTTCATTACCACAATGCCGCCCACCACCAGTCCGATCAGCGTGATCGGAATGATTGCCACGGCGATCATTCCGATGATCCTGTCGATGGTTTCCTGAATGGCGTTGCTGGTGAGCATGTCAAAATCGTCTTCCCTGTTGGGCTTCAGCTTATGCCGCGCCCTCAGTATCTGCCGCACTTTATCTTCTGTGGGTTGCAGCGTCTCGTCCGATGGGGCGCGGACCTGGAAAGCTATAGACTGGCGGGCGCCGTACTTTTTCAGAAAGGCGGTGTAGGGTATGTAGACGCTGTTATCCATCGACCGACCCTGCATGCTCCCTTTCTGCGCTTCCACGCCGATCACCGTAAAGGTATCCGCTCCGATCTTGATTTCCTTACCCACAGCATCCAGAGGCCCAAACAGATCTTCGCGGATTTTGGATCCTATTACGGCATTTCGGTTCCCATGGGCCACGTCCGTTTCTGCTATGAATCGCCCCTCGGTCAGATCAACCGATTGGATCTTTGGCATGTCCGCGCTCACACCGGAGATGCTCGCGTCGTAAAAAATCCGGCTGCCTCTCTTCAGGGTGTCGGTTCCCCGCATCATGGGAGAGATGGCTTCGCATTCGTCGCAAAGCGCTTCCACCGCCTCCATGTCTTCGGTATGTATGTCTTTATTGCGCTTGCTCTTCTGTTCAAACTCCTCCATGGATGTTGCCCTTACAATCCGTGCAACGAGAAACGTGTTGCTGGCAAAGGTGGACGAGAGCTGCTTCCATACATAGGCCCCCAAACCTTCAATGGCTCCGCCGACGGTTACCACCGAGGCGATTGCGATAATAATTCCAAGCAAGGTGAGAACAGACCGCAGCTTGTGGGTCCAGATGGAATCCACGGCAATCCGAAAGGCTTCCCAGATCGCGATGAGGGACCGCCCCTTTCGTCTGTCCGTGCTGACGGGTGAAGGTGAATCAGAAGAAGACATGTTCATACCGATACGTTCTCTCAGTTCCGCGGCATCGCTCCTTTTAGCCGACGTGTCATAATACGATTGAAAAAGGCGAAACGTTCTGTGCATTCGGAGCTTACAGGCATAAAAGGCGGCAGTTTACTCCCGATTCCGGGGTAAAGCGTTAAAAATAATCGAGAAGGGGGCCTCAGGCGCAAAATGGGCCTCTGTGCCGCCCTTGCACAATTGCCGGCCGTCACGTATAAAAACAGATTCCGGCAATGGATTGAGCCCTCCTCGCCTGGCTGTGAGAAAACCGCCTGGAATTTCAGAGCCGACAAAGTCTGCTGTGAGTGGAGGCCTCTTTAATGTTCAATTACCTGTTGATTGCTCTGGGAAGCGCCATAGGCGGCGTCGCGCGGTATTGGGCGTCCGGCGTCATCGAAAATCGCATCGGCCAGGCTTTTCCCTGGGGTACCCTTTTTGTTAATGTTACGGGGTCCTTCATTATCGGTTTTCTGGCCTCCATCTCCGCCCCTGAGAGCCGGTTCTTCCTGAGTCCCCACGTGCGTGGTTTCCTCATGATCGGCGTGTGCGGCGGCTATACGACGTTTTCCTCTTTCAGTCTCCAGACGCTGAATCTCGCCCGAGATAAAGAGTGGCTTTATGCAGGCGTCAATACGATTTTCACCCTGCTGCTTTGCCTGCTTTCCGTTTGGCTTGGCGGTTCGCTCGCGCAAGCCATCAATCCGGATAGAGGAGCTTGATATGCATCTGCCAAAGGACGCCTTGCTGTTGAGAATCTTCATCGGTGAAAGCGATCGATGGAAACACCAGCCGCTTTATGAAGCCATTGTGATGCAGGCGCGCGAAATGCACCTGGCGGGGGCTACCGTTCTGCGCGGACCCATGGGCTTTGGCAAATCCAGTCGCGTGCATACGGCCAAGATACTGCGGCTGTCAATGGACTTGCCTGTCGTTATTGAAATTGTGGATACGGAAGAAAAGATTCAGGCATTCCTTCCCGCCATTGACCGAATGATGCAGGGGGGCATGGTCACGCTTGAGAAAGTGAGCGTCCTCAATTACAGTGCCGGGGAGAAATCCAGCGACGCGACGAGCTGAGAATGGCCCATTGGTTATTTGTGAACGGTCATTTGTTATTTAGAGGCCTGACCCCATGCACCGTGCTCCGCGAAAAGGCGAAAAGCATTGGGATGACTTTTTGCCGCAATTGTAATAGGGTAGTGGGCAAGCGTGGGATAGAGGAGATCCCATCCGACATGATTTTGGGGGAGACTACCATTTAAGGAGCAAGACTATGGCCGAATCCAGAAAAGCCGGAACCGTTTTAAGACGTGAATTCCTCATCGGAGGCGGCGCGGCGATTGCGGCCGGCACTCTGGGGGTCTGCACGACAAAATCTGCTGCAATGGCTCTCCCTGCAGCGGCTCCGGCGGCCCAAACCTACCCTGCGTCCACCGGATATATTGTGTATGACAGCAGATTGTGCCTGGGATGTCAGAGCTGCATGTTCGCCTGTTCGATGACGCACGAAGGGGAGGGCAATCCATCGCTGTCCAGAATTCAGATAATCCGCGATGCGCCGTCTTTTACAAAATATCCCTATGACATTGTGATGTCTGTTTGCCGTCAGTGCGTCACGCCGCTGTGTGTGCAAAACTGCCCGACCGGCGCCTGTCATGTGGACGCCGCCAACGGCAATGTCCGGCGGATCGACGAGGCCAAGTGCATTGGATGCCGGCGCTGTATCACTTCCTGCCCGCAAAGACCGCACCGGACCGTCTGGAATCCTGTGGCCAAAAAATCCACCAAGTGCGATCTGTGCGCCACCGCGAAATATTGGTCCAAACCGGGCGGTCCCCAGGGGCAGCAGGCTTGCGTAAGCGTCTGCCCGGCCAAAGCGCTCAAATTGGTAAAGGATCCGCCTCCGCAAACGGATATTGCCGGATATGACGTCAATTTGGCGCCGCCGCCGGTTGCCAAACCGGCCTTTCCCGCGCCTGCGGCAAAACAGTAGCAGAACCGGAGGGTCGCGCGCACTGGTGCGTTCCGAAGGGAAATAGGGATAAAGGGGCAAAGGGATAGAGGGAAACATCAGATTGCATTTCCCTTTATCCCTTTGCCCCTCTGTCCCTCCCTACGCTTTGCCGAGAGCCTTCAGAACCTTGTCGGGAGTGACCGGGGGCGCGATCCAATGTCCTATGGCGTTGGCTACGGCGCAAACGGGGAGCAGGGGTGCGGCCATGCAGTGGCTGATGCCGGAGGCGCCATAGCAGGCATTGCCGGATCTTGTTTCGACCAGGTCCGTTTCGATCGGGCCGAGATCCAGGATAGTGGGTTTCTTGTATTCCCACATGTTGGTGCTGAGCTTGACGCCCGTCGCCTTGTCATAAATCCATTCCTCGGACAGCCCCCCTCCCTGGCTGAAAAACATCGCCTGATGCAGTTGGCCTTCAAACGACGTCATCCGCAGCACCTTGCCCGGATCGCAGACGACGACGAATTTGGTTACTTCAACACCGCCGGTTTCGGGATCCACGGCCACCTCGCAGAAGCTCGCGTTCATGACATCCAGAATTTTCCCCATCTTGTGCCAGGTGGTTTCCGGCGGGCGCCCGAAGAACGTGGCGGTGATATCCAGATCATGGTCGCCGAATCCCTCATCTGCAATAAACTGCCCGAAAGGGATGGCTTTGCTGGGATCCGATTTCAGAAAAACTTTCGTATCCCTGGTGTCGAGATCCTCCGGCTTGCACTTGAACTTCAGAGAGGCGAGCTCCAGAAGGGCTTTCCTGCAGGCGACAGCCGCCTCCTTCATGACCCATGCGGAGGCTGTGGTCCCGTCGCTGCCGCCGCCGACGGGAGTAAAAATGGCCTTGTTGTCATAGAGCAGGTGTACATCCTCAATTCTTGCGCCCATCTCCTCGGCGACAACCAGGGCGCAGGCATCCGCGGCGTAGACGCCCATCCAGGGGCCTTTGAGCGGCACATATATTTTGTTGTCCGCCTGGATGGTTACTGTGGCGGTGTAGGGCTGTTGCGCGTGCCTCGGAGACTGCGCATAGCGGAAGCTCAAGCCGTGGAACCTGCCGTCGGCGAGTTTTTTGGTTCCGGCCGGATGCCAATTCCAGTTCATTAGCTTTTTGCCCTTTTCGACGCACATCTTCAAGCTGGGCGGAATTCCATTCGGGTCATCCACCGGCCCGTGGACGTTCCGGAGCGCCACGTCAATCGGATCCATCCCGAGCTTCTCGGCCACGATCTGCTCGGCAATGGTCATGGAATCCCAGTTGAACGGAGAGGTCTGGCTTCCGGTCACTTTGCCCGAACTGGTAAACGCGCTTTGCGATTCGTACTTCATGTTTGCGCATCGCGTGGTGTTGAAGGGACTGGACATGCCCTCGTAGGCTCCAAAATCGAAAGAACGCGCGCCTTTGCCCGGCGCGCCCGAATCTCCGATCTGCGTTTCATAGACTCCCGTAATCGTTCCGTCTTTTCGGAATCCGATTTTTGTGTGCATGTAGCGCTGCGGATTGGCAGTATAAAAATCATTCTGTCTTGTGTTCATGCAGCGCACGGGGCGTCCGGTTCTCTTGGACAGCAACGGCGTAATAAGGGCCGCGCGGCGGATCATCCAGTCGCAGTATTTGCCTCCCTGGAAGGTCGTGCCGCGGTAAAGGCGGTCAAACGTGAGGTTATACATGGGAAGCAACTGGAAGGAACCCCAGGTCGGACAAACGCCTTCAATAAAGAGCGTCTTGCCTTCTTCTTTAAGGTATTCCTGATCCCACCAGGACAGACTCCCGTTCGGGTTCGGAGGATGCGACGCCGTCAGCGAG
>CAZLHW010000240.1:0-6494 GCA_964559085.1 uncultured Acidobacteriota bacterium
GCTGCTATCCAACGATGTCTTCACATCCTTGTAGCTGATGGAACCCGGGATTACACCGCCCACAAAAAAGGTCAGGTCCGCGGCCGATGAGTATGCGGCTACGGAAAAAAAGACTGCAAGCACTACAGCGATGCGAAAGGCATGTCCCATATCCGAATCCCTCAACAGGTTTGTGATTTCCGTCCGACGATCGCGCGCGCCCGGCCGTCAATCGGCCTGAAAAAGGCCAGCAGCGCGTTTTAAAGATTTATCCATTCCGAATAAACAGCGGATCCGATACGTTTCACACGCTCCGGAGCGACCAGGCAGAACCCCTTATTCGACCAGGGGTTCCGCATCCCGTTGCATGTCAGCGCCGGTTGCCGGCTGGCCGGATCCCGTCATCCGCCAGTTTCAGTTCGCCCATAAGCTTGTCGCGCACCGCGGCGAAGCTGGCAAATCGGGCGGCAGATACAGGGGCACCCGGGGGGAATATCACCTTCAGGGGATTGATCGCTCTGCCGTTTTTGTAGACCCGGAAATCGAGGTGAGGGCCCGTGGAAAGGCCTGTGGAACCCACATTCCCGATAATGTCCCCCTGGCCGACGCGATCCCCCGGTTTAACGGCTATGCGCGAGAGGTGAAGGTATTTGGTTTCAAATCCGCCGGAGTGTCGAATGGTTATCATTTTCCCTGCCGCTCCATTTTGGCCTGCGCTCACGACCACACCCGAGCCGACCGACTGCACCGGGGCTCCAACGGGCGCCGCATAATCCACCCCGAGGTGCGGACGCACAATTTTCAGGACCGGATGTTTTCTCGCCATAGAAAACTTCGATGTAATGCGTCCGAATTTCAAAGGAGATTTCAGAAACGATTTTTTCAAAGCCTTGCCGTCCGGGGAATAGTAGGCCGGCTTTCCATTTTCGTCCTCGAAGCGGATCCCGACAAATTCCTTGCCGCAATTCATAAATGCGGCTCCCAGGATTGCTCCATTTTTTTTCAATTCGCCGTCCAGGTATTTTCTTTCAACCCGGACACGAAAAGAATCGCCTTTCTGAATGTCTGTATTAAAGTCGATATCCGATCCGAAGATCTCGGCCAGATCCAGCGCCAGCTGATCCTTTTCGCCGATATCCATGAGGGACGCGAACAGGGAAGAATCGATGACGGCGGAAACCGTTTCTACGCGCGTTTCGTACTGAAACTTCTTGAGGACCGGAACGAGGCTGTCCTTGGAAGCGTCGTGGTAAACGGTCAGATAGCGCTCGTCATCGACCGGATAACGGAAGTTGCTGAATTTCCCATCCGGCGTAAGGCACAGCCAGTACAATTGCTCCGCTTTAACCTTTGCAAGATCATAAACCGGCCGCGTGCTTTCAATAATTTGGTGGATCAGAGGGAGAGGAAGCCCCTGCTGCAACAGAACCTGCGTAAAGGTCTGATTTTTTTCAAAACTTCCCACGATTTCCCGGCCCTGGGGAAGCGCGGCTTCGGACGAAGTCTCTGCATTTCCCACGCTGCTACGCGCGGCCTTGTCCAGCTTCGCCTGGTAAGCTGAACGGTACGCCATTAATCCCAGAACAGCGATTACGGCGATGCCGGGAATCAAGAGGCGCTGCGAGCGGCTTATGATTTTCCGCACCGAGTTCTTCCATCGGGTGGAGACATCGTGCCTTTTCGAAAGGAGCAGAGCATGCGGCCTATCCGTCACTCGGGTCACCTCAGCTTCAAACAGGAAACTAAAAACTTATTAAACGCACCCGCCCTCTACCGGGTTCCAACTTTAGCGCGGAGACGCTTCTCGACATCGGGAGGAACAAATCCCTTGACGCATCCCCCCAGGGCTGCCACTTCCTTAACCAGCTTGGAACTGAGGAACGAATAGGATTCCGCCGGCAGCATAAAGACAGTCTCCACCTTGCCGCTGAGCCTGCGATTCATCAGCGCCATCTGCAGTTCGTATTCGTAGTCGGATACGGCGCGAAAGCCGCGGATAATCACCGCCGCGTCCACCTGCGCCACATAGTCCACAAGCAATCCATCAAAGGAAGCCACGGATACATTCTTTAGGTCGCGCGTGACTTCCTCCAACATGGCGATGCGCTCTTCAACAGTGAAAAGAGGATTTTTTGCCGCATTCTGGAGAATCGCCACAATAACCTGATCGAACAGTGTGGCGCTGCGCTGGATAAGGTCGATATGACCGTTGGTCACAGGGTCAAAGGATCCGGGATACACGGCTCGAATATTCATGTAGCTGCACACTATCTCTTTCGTGAAATACAGGCGGATTATAGGTGCAAGCTTGGCGGAAATGCAAGCTTCACTCCAGCTTCATCACAATATCCTGAAAAATTTCATAAAGCCGCAAGGCCCGGCTTTGGATCGGCAGGCCCTCAAGATTGTCGAGCGCCCGGATCCAGGAGCGCGAATCAGGCACCGATTTGAAGTCCGCATCACGAATCTTCTTTGCCAGTGCTCTTATCCGGTCTGCGGTGTCCAGATAACGCAGCCAACGGTCGCGGGGTATAGACTTCGTTTCTTCGGCAAGGGCCACCGAGAGCCGCATTCGCGCAGATTCCAGCGCCCGCAACAGCGCGCGATGCGAATCGGCTGAAAACAGATTCTGAATCACGTCCCACCGCGGTTTCTGTGAAATAGAAAAGCCTCGCGCGAAACAATAGAGGTGTCGCAAGGTCTTCTCTTTATTAACAACGTCACGTCTATTTGAGCTAAAAAAAATGCAAACGGAAGAAACGAACGGTATCCGGGACCTGAGAGAACTGCTGGGCGGAATTCTGGATCTGAATACTGCCCGATGGAAGGGATATATCCTCTCCATCCTGAAAAGTCACGCTGATGCCGAGGATGCTGTCCAGGAGGGGGTACGCCGTCTTTTGGCCCGCAATATCTCCTTTATTACTGAAGAGCAGGTTCGGCAGTATCTGGGGCGTGCCATCAACAACGCGGCTCTTGAACTGTATAATTCAAGGAAGCGGGAGCGTAGAAGACGCGTCCCTATTCCGGAGCACATTCTTCTCCCCTCAAACCTGCCCGGCCCGCACGAATGTCTTGAAGAACGCGAGCAAGCGGCAAAGAAAGAGCGCCTTATATCCGAACTGAGGACGGCACTGACGCAAATGCCGCAAAAGCAATTGGAGGCGCTGCGCCTGACCGTCATGGAAGCCCGCGCCTCCATCCGGGACATCGGAATGAACCACGGAATTCCTTACTCGACCCTGCGCCACAGGAGCAGGCAGGGGCTTCGCACCCTCCGCCGGAGGCTTCGGATCCGGGGAAAAAGGAATAACCTGGAATAGCGGCCCCGGGATTTGCAGACTGCAGGGCATTATTGAAGAGGGGCGCGAAATCGGGGGATGGAGAATGCTCAGGGACGTTCTGTTTCGGGCTCAGGATTCGGTTTGGGAAACGCTTCATAAAAACTAAGGCAATGATCGCCTTGTTGTACGGTGCGGAATCGCCTGTAGCCTTCGCCTGATTCCGGCAGCCGGGCCTTCCGGTGATGTTCGATCACAACGCGGGCCGGTGCCGGACTGAGGCCCCTCATAAAGGTGATTTCGAGCAGATCTCGGTAGGGTTTCCAGTCATACGGAGGGTCAAAGTAGACAACATTCGCCCTGAAACCCTGGCGGGCCAGAGCGCGCAGAGCGGCAAACACGTCCTGCTGAAGAATGCGGTAGCCTGTTCGGACGCCGCAGAGCTCAAGGTTTCGCCGGATCAGACGGCACGCGTCCTCGGCATTTTCAATAAAAACGACTTCCTGCGCGCCCCGGCTCAGAGCTTCAATTCCGATTGCACCGGCGCCGCCGAATACATCCAGCACCACCGCTCCGGAAATGCGGGATCCCAATATGTTGAAAAGCGTCTCCCTAAGCCTGTCTCCGGTCGGACGAATCTTCATCCCATCCGGACCCTTCAGCCGGCGCCCCCTGAATTTTCCCGAAATGACTCTCATAACCCCCGCTGCGCAAATTGCGAACGCCGAATTCCACAATTCGTAATTCGTCGTTCGTAATTCGCAATTCAATTTAGCCGGTTAATGCCAATCCGAAATGTTGTTCCCATTGCTTTCGTATGTAAAGGGCAATGCGTCGAAGTTCATCATCGGGTTGAGCGCGCAACCTCTGGAGGAAACGGCCGGCCTCCGCGCGCGCAATATCCAAGGCGCGCCGGTCGCGGATCAGGTTTGCATAGCGGAATGCCGGAATCCCGGATTGGCGCGTTCCGATCATCTCGCCCGGTCCGCGCAATTCAAGATCCACCTCCGCGATCCGAAATCCGTCGTTGGTTTCGCACATTATTTCGAGTCGCCGCTTCGCCTCGGGGCTGCGGGTTATATCTCCAATAAGGATGCAGCGGGACGGGGAGGCTCCGCGCCCGACTCTGCCCCGCAGCTGGTGCAGCTGCGCAAGGCCGAAGCGCTCGGCATGCTCAATCACCATAAGCGTCGCATTAGCCACATCCACGCCGACCTCAATAACGGTAGTGCAAACCAGAACCTGAATCGCGCCGGAGGCGAAGGCCAGCATGGTTTCTTCTTTCTCAGCGCTCTTCATGCGACCGTGAAGAAGCCCGACGCGCATATCGGAAAAAACTTTTTGCCGAAGATGGGCCGCCATCTCGGTCGCCGCCCGGAGATCAGATTTTTCCGATTCCTCCACCAGCGGATAAACAATGTAGACTTGGTGGCCTTCCTCCACGGCCTGCCGGATTGCGGCCAATGCCTTGCCTCGGTCCCTTTCTTCAAACCAAACGGTCTCGATCGGCCTGCGGCCCGGAGGAAGCTGATTGATTATCGAAACGTCCAGATCTCCATAAAGGGTCAGAGCAAGCGAGCGGGGTATCGGCGTAGCCGTCATCACCAGCATATCCGGATGATGCCCTTTTTCCTTAAGTATGTTCCGCTGGGCAACTCCAAAGCGATGCTGTTCATCCACAACGACCAGGGCCAGATTCCTGAATTCCACGCCTTCCTGAACCAAGGCGTGCGTGCCGATGATTATTTGCGTTTCACCACTCGCCAGCCGCCCCAGCGCCTGCCGTTTTTCCTTTGCCGAAAGGCTGCCCTTCAGCAATCCGATGTTGTAGTTGACGGGTGCCAGGAGACGACGAAAGTAGAAAAAATGCTGTTCGGCCAGAATCTCCGTGGGCGCCATGATGGCGACCTGAGCGCCATTCTCCACAGCGATGACAGCTGCCTGGGCAGCGACGATTGTTTTTCCCGAACCGACATCTCCCTGAAGCAGTCGGCTCATTGGGTGAGGGGAACAGATATCTTCGGCGATCTCCTTTAGGGCCTTCTTCTGCGCTTCCGTCGGATGAAAGGGCAGGATTCGTTTGATAGCCTCCCGCACCTTTTCTCCAAGATGAAATGCCCGCCCCTTCAGGTACCGGGCCCGATGCTCGCGCACCATGCGGATGGCCACCTGAAGCTGAAAGAGTTCCTCGAAAATAAAACGTTTGTGCGCCGGGGAGACGCCCTCATTGAGCAGATTCAGTTCCTTCTCCCTATCCGCGGGAGAAGTGCTTTTCAATGTCGGAAAATGAAGCTGCCGGATCGCGTCCGGTTTCGTCGGAAAGCGCAGCTGTTTATTCAGATAGGAAGGAACCGCATCCGGAATGTCCGTTGGCAGCTCCGAAAGGATGGAGTGGAGAACCTGGCGAAGCGCACGCGTGCGCAGATCACCCAGCCTGCGATAAATGGGTACTACGCGCCCTGAATGCACCGAAAGCGCGTCTTGGTCCTCCTCGAGTATTTCGCATTCGGGATTTATCAGCACAAGAGATCCTTGCGAGTAGGGATCCTTTTTGACCTGTCCATAGAGAACCAGTCTGCAGCCGGGTTGATACATGCGGCGCAGATAAGGTTGGTTAAAACACTTTACGCGCACGCTTCCCTTGCCGTCGCTCACCAGCAGTTCAAAGACCGAAAGGGCTTTGCGTCGCGCATCAAATCCTCCCGTACTGCGCACCACCCCCCGGATCAG
Source organism: uncultured Acidobacteriota bacterium (assembly GCA_964559085.1). GTDB lineage: Bacteria > Acidobacteriota > UBA6911 > UBA6911 > UBA6911 > UBA6911. Next base: position 5,991 of record CAZLHW010000240.1, read on the forward strand.
AACCCATTCGCCTTCTCTCAAAGACTGAATCGGGCGAAAGTGTGTCCGGTCCTCATAACGGAACGGGATATAGTCGAGCAGGTCTCCCACTGTTCGGATACAGTGCGCCGCAAGCATCTCCGATCGCCGCGGCCCGATACCCTTGAGAAACTGCACGGCATCGTCAATGCTGCGTCGGCGGGCAAGCTTTATGGTTTGCATAGGCAATGGAGGCAGGATAAAACATAGCTTCCGGCGCCTCAACAAAATTAGTCGTCCGTTCGCAATCAATAGGAGAATTTGCGGCACGCGTCTGCGGTCAGTAAAGCCGATAGAAAGTCCCCGAGGGGGATCCGGCGTCTTCATGCCGCCCCCCCGGGTAATGTAGATGCGCAGGGTTGCATTTAATTATTAATACTCGCCCTATTGCATGTTGTTTCAAAAAAAATCTTCCTAATACAATTTGTATCGCTATCCGGATCGATTTTCGATGTCGACCCCGATTTCGATCCCGATGTTGGATGA
>CAZLHW010000241.1:0-2184 GCA_964559085.1 uncultured Acidobacteriota bacterium
TGACTGACGGCATTTATTTCACCGACCGGGAACGAAGAATCGTCTACTGGAACACAGGCGCCGAGAAGCTCACGGGGTATGCTCCGGAGGAAGTGATCGGGAAGCGGTGCATGGATAATATTTTGGTTCATGTAGACGCCGCCGGGCGCGAGCTCTGTAAAAACGGCTGCCCGCTCAGTGAAACCCTGCAGGACGGGCAGGCGCGCGAGGCCGCAATATTCTTGCGCCACAAGGACGGCCACAGAATCCCGGTGCGGGTTGGTGTGGCGCCGTTGAGGGAGAATAAGGGCTCTATCGCCCGCGCGGTCGAGGTTTTCAATGATTATGCGACGAACCTGCAGCTAAACCAGAGGCTTGCGCAGCTGGAGCAGCTCGCCATGCTGGATACTCTGACCGGAATGGCCAACAGGCGCTATCTTGAATCCATCATCCGTTCAAGGCTGGAGGAGCTTCGACGCAATCAGTGGCCCTTCGGCGTGCTTTTCGTCGATATCGATGATTTTAAGAAGGTCAATGACACCTATGGCCATGCTGTCGGCGATCAGGTGCTGCAGATGACGGGCCGCACGCTTGAGGCGAGTTCACGTTATTTCGATGTTATCGGCCGGTGGGGCGGCGAAGAATTTGTCGGCGTGATTTCCAATGTGGAAGATCGTGAACTCGGAGATGTCATGGCGCGGATGCGCATGCTGGTGGAACATTCGATGTTGAGCGCTCCGGAATATCTTTTCGTGACCATATCCATTGGAGGCGCACAGGCGGTTCCCGACGATACCGTGGAAAGCCTGGTGCGACGCGCCGATGAGAAACTCTATCAGGCCAAGACAACAGGTAAGAACCGAGTGTGTCTCTGACCGGAACCGCGCCTCATGCCGATAAAAACCGCCAGGCAGATCGCACAACTGGTTCAGATGGCCTGTGCGTTGGAAGTCTGCGCTCCCAAGCCCGGCAATGTGAACCGATGCCATGATTTTCCGGACGCTTCTTTTGAAGATTTTCTCCTCAGCGCCATCTCCATCGGCCCTGCTTTCGAGCGAGCCGCTTTGGACGGAGTCGGGCAAATCATCCTGAATGCGGTGTCGGATACCGGTGCCTGGGTGCGGTCCAATACAAATCTGGGAATGATTCTGCTGCTTGCTCCTCTGGCAAAAGCGTGTACGGGAATCCGCGCTGCTTCAGAAATTCGATCGAATCTGAGAAGGGTTCTGAATGCGCTCACGGTGGAGGACGCCCGGCTGGCCTATGCGGCGATCCGGCGCGCACGGCCGGGAGGTCTTGGGACGGTCCCACAATTTGATATTTCCGAAGATCCGTCCGTTACGCTGCTGCAGGCGATGGTGTTGGCGCAGGATCGCGATTCCATTGCGCGCGAGTATGGGACCGGCTATGCCATTACCTTTGATATTGGTTTGCCGGCTCTGATTCAGGAATGGAATCAACAAAATGCCGGAACCGGCGCCATTGTCCAGACGTTTCTCCGCCTTCTCAGCGAAGGGCCCGACACCCTGATTGCGAGAAAGAAGGGGCCGGAGACTGCTCGAAAGATCGCAAGAATGGCGACAGAGGTATTGGCGAAAGGCGGCATTCACACGCACGACGGGCGGCAGGCGATTGCGGCGATGGATCGGGCATTGCGCGATGAGAAGCATGCTCTGAACCCGGGAACAACGGCCGATCTGACTGCGGCCGCACTATTCCTGGCTATGTTTGCTCGCGAGCTCGAAAAGGATTCTTAGCGGTTCTTCGCGTTCTCTGCGCCTTAGCGGTTAAGCCGGATTAACCGCTAAGGCGCTAGAGAGCGCCGACAAGGCTTTCATCACTCAGATACTCGATTACAGACTCCTTCTTCCCGACAATCGGCAGTACGAGGTGCGACGGGTAGTCGCCGTTCCGGTAGATTTTATGCAGTGTGGTCCTGCTGCTCGGAAGATGCGGGTGATAGTGGATCTGCATCTCGGGATCCCGGGGGGATTCCATGCTTTGAATTTCGAGCCGGATGCGGTGGCCTGCGCGAAAGACGTTGGTTATTTTGCCGAGGTCCACATTGTATTCGTGAATCGCACCCGGGACGACGGGGTCCGATTTCAGGTGTGGATGATACGGTGCGTAGGGCTTGGATCGTTCCGGATCCAGCGCGCGGTGGGAGGCTTTGAGGTATCCCTTTGCCCCCGTTGGCTCGGCGCC
>CAZLHW010000241.1:2194-6486 GCA_964559085.1 uncultured Acidobacteriota bacterium
GCGGGGGGGGGGGGGGGGGGGGGGGAAGCCAAGGTCTCGGCGCCGCCGGGCCCCAGGTCGCTCAGTCGGACAATCCAGTTCGTGTCCTCCGTGTCAATAGAGGCATAAAAGTTCAATGCCGCCGGGCCGATGACCGTCATATCCTCAGGCATGGGTGCGCTCGTATATTGAACGGAGTCTCTTTTGTTGGACAGATACAACGGCTGCTGCAGGAAGCAATCCGGATGCGGTTGAAAGCGTTCCGGGGCAAATGCCAGCGCTTCCCATCGGCGCAGATAACAGTTCACCCATTCGGTTCCCGGCAACGGCCATTCTTCGCAGTCGCGCCATTGATTGATCCCCTGGGTGAACATGCGAATGGGAGGTTCCGCCAAAAGTCCCGTATCGATTCCCTTAAGCCAGTGGTCATACCAGCGGATGATGAGGTCCGTATCTTCCCGCCACGGACGCTCCTCGGGTCCGAAGGGTTTCACCAGAAGCTTTTTGACGGACGAGATTCCCTTATAAATATCCCAGAAAGAACCGGCCCCGTGGGCGACCTTGCCGACTACATAAACCGGGATTTTGATCCTGTCAAAAAACGGATAGATGGAACGGTCGCGCCAGAAAGGGCCGTCGTAAGGGTGCATCAGAAAGTCGAAGACCCACGGATTTTTTTGCGGATAGTGCAACAGGTGATAGAGGTTTGGATAGTGACGGATGTCCGGATCCTCCAGCAGTGCCCGCCGCCGGCTTTCGAATTCTTCTTTTGAAAACTCTTTCAGGCTGAGGCAGGGGGCGTTTTTAGGAGCGAAGCCGCTCGTGCCGTGCCGGCCGTCCCAGATCCCGTAATAGAACAGGCTGAACAGGCCGCCGTTGTAGACTCCGTCGCGATAAAAATCGTTGACGACGTGGGAGACAAAAATGGCCTTTAAATGAGGCGGCTGCTCAATGGCCACTTTCAGCTGGATGCTGCCGTAGTACGAATACCCGAGCATCCCCACGTTGCCGTTGCACCAGGGCTGCCGGGCAATCCATTCGACAAGGTCGTGCCCGTCGCGCCCCTCCTGCGAAGACCACATGCCGGGATATTCGCCTTCCGATTTTCCGGTGCCGCGGGCGTCGGCGATAACGTGCACATAGCCGCGGGGGACGATGTTCGGCGTATCGCCGGCCTCGATGTTGCCGTCCCAGACAGCGCTTTTGTGCAGAGGCTGGGGCGGCAGCAACAGTTCCTGCAGTTCCTTCCCGTATCCTCCGAGAGACAGGAGCGCGGGAAATTTCCCATTTGCGTCCGGACGATAAATATTCGCGCACAGGCAGACCCCGTCCCGAACGGCAATCCGGATGTCTCTTTCAGTTCGAATTGCGTATTGGGGCTGACTGATGCGATCACGCCATTCTACAGTCATCTGCTTTCCTCTTCACTTGGCTCTTGGCTGCCGTAGCAGCCGCTTTCCTACGGGTTAATCCCGGGGCGCTGCTTAGGACTTTGGTGTCGCTCACCTTGATTGCAGCGCCGCCATGGTTCCGTCCCATGTGTCAATTCTTCCTACCAAAGGACCATGGATTTCTCGAACAACCGGGCAAAGTCTTCGCGGCCTGCGGGACGGGGTGAAAGCCTGAGCACGCGATGTTGCGGCAGAGTCCCCTCAACCAGAGCGGGAATATCCTCGGGCGTGTAGCCGATGGCGCTGAGCCCATTCGGTACGCCAAGACGCTGCATGAGACCGATCAGCTGGTCGGCAAGAATATTTCCGGCGTCGGCCGGCTTTGCCCGGGAGACATCGGCTCCCAGAAGTTGAGCGGCCTGCAGGTGCCGGTCGGGACAGCCCGAGGCCGTAAAGCGGAAAGCCTCCGGCGCGTTCAGTACAACGGAAATTCCGTGAGGAACGAGGGGGGCTCCGGAAGGATATCCGGGCGGATGATAATCGCGCACCATGCCGGAGACCGGGTAGGACATTCCGTGCGGCAGGTGGAGTCCCGCATTGCCGAAGCCGATACCGGCATAGCATGCGGCCAGCAGCATATTGGCGCGCGCTTCCGAGTCTTCCGGGTCTTCCACGGCTTTGGGGAGGCAACGGGCGGCCATGCGAATGGCCTCTGCAGCCCAGAGATCGCTGATCCTGTTGCGCCCCTGGTACGCAGGGCGCATTATCGGCCTTTCCGGTCGCTCGCGGCGGTCGTAGGGAATCGTGGTATAAGATTCGAGCGCGTGCACCAAAACATCAAATCCGGTTGCGGCGGCAACCATCTTCGGCAGGGTCCTGGTGTTTTCCGGGTCAATCAGTCCGAGGGATGGTTTAAGGTGGCGATGGGCAATGCCGGTCTTGGCGCGCATCGACAGCAGGTCGAAAATGGCCACGCCTGTGGTTTCGCTTCCGGTTCCGGCCGTTGTGGGAACCGCAAAAAGGGGTTTGAGGGGACCGGGCACCGGTTTTCCTCTGCCGATAGGCGCATTCACATATTCCATGAAATCGGCCGGATAGGTTGCGTAGAGATTGGCCGTTTTGGCGGTGTCCATTGCCGAACCGCCGCCCACGGCTATGTACGCATCAAACTCTCCGTTCTGCGCAAATTCAATCGCGGCGCGCATGGATTCATCGGTGGGTTCCACGCGAACGCCGTCAAACAGGGCGTACGGCACCTTTTCGCTTTCCAGGGATTCCAGGACGGAAGCTACCGGAGGCAGTTTTGCCAGAACCGGGTCCGTTACTACCAGGGCGCGCTTCACTTTCAATTCAGCGAGATCCATGCCGATCTCACGCGTAACGCCTGGTCCAAACCGGATATTGGAAGCGGCCATTTCAAAAGCATACTCGTATAGCATCTTCATTTTCCCCCCGCGAAATAGTACATGGGCAGGCGCTTCGGTTCCAGCCTCAGCGCACGATCCATGGAAGCAAACGCCGGAGGCAGTGAATTGTCAGGCATTTTGGCCGGACCTGTGATAGCATCGCTGCCGAAATTTCGGACAAAACAGATTGACGCACCCGTATCGGGCTTTCGGGAATTCCCGGGTAGGAGATGGCTTTTTACAGAAGGCGATTGTCCTATCTGCGGTTCCTGATTGCGCTCGAACTATTTTTTGACCGCTCGCGATAGGAACGAGAAGGAGGCGACACCTAAATGGCCAAGAAAAAATATGCGAAGTACATCATCAAGGAACCGCTGGAGAAGGGTACCATGGCGCCCTCTCTCCACATATGCGCTGAAAAAGGATGTGTCGGAGCCCCGTTTAAGGGTTTTCCCGTGGAAGTCCAATTGCTCACCATTACCAAGCCGATGGCGTTTCCACATCCCACCCACGCGCACGACGCCGATGAAATATTTTTCATCTTCGGCAGCAATCCCATGAACTACTATGACTTTGATGCGGAAATCGAAATACATCTCGGCAAGGAGAAAGAAAAACACATCGTCAATTCAACCTCCATTGTCTATGTTCCCAAAGGCTTGATGCACAGCCCTATTGCCATTACAAAGGTGAACAAGCCGTTTCAATGGATGCATGTGCTTTTCACTCCAAAGTATGACATGACGGTCGGCGATGTGACGCAGCATCCTTCGCATCCCCGCGCGAAGTATTCGCGGGCGGAGATAAAAAAATTGAAAGGGAAGTAAATCCGATACGCGCCTCCCCCCGTTTCCCAATTTTCGCAAGCATGAAGTTCCTTTGTCTCCCCGCGCGGAATTCGGGAAACGGAGGGGACGTACCTGATTTCAGCACTGCCGGATTCGGTCGGCTTTTGCCGCGAAAACGAAATCGGCTTCGGATAAGCCCCCGATTTTATGCGTCCAGACAGTCAGCTTGACCCGTCCCCAGGCCAGAAAAATGTCGGGATGGTGGCCGGCGCTTTCCGCCCGTTCGCCAATGCGCACCGTGAAATCGAGAGCCTCTCGGAACTTTTTATATTTTTAGGTCTTTTCAAGCCGCTGATCCTCAACCAGGACCCAATCCCCGGCGAGATCTTTCATATACTGCTGCAGACTTTCTCCCGCCAGAGGGCTGATGCCGCCTCTGCATGGGATACATTCTCTGTCGGCCAGGGAGCATTGACTATTTTCCGCCATAATACCTCCTTCAAAAGTCGCTTAAGCTTTTTTAGAATTGCGGTCCAGGGATGTCAATTTTGCATGCCAAGTCCGCTGCAATAGTACCAAAGGCGCAGCCCTTGTAAGGCGAGCGCCATGGATGCAAGCCTTCCCAGGCGTGCCCTTCTTTTTCGGAACATCCGGCGGGCCTGATGCTGCAAAGGCGGTGCAGCCTGAGCCGCCATGTCGGGGCGTGCGTTGTGAAAGGTTTGGATTTT
>CAZLHW010000242.1:0-6466 GCA_964559085.1 uncultured Acidobacteriota bacterium
GCCCCGACAGCCGCCACCTGAACGATATTCGGCAAGGGCAGCGGCGGCACCAGTATGGGCGGCTTTTCGAGGTCGGGCTGAAGCACGGTCTGGATCAGATTCGTCGGATTGGGAGGATCCGATACAATGCGCTGCGGGCCGGGATAGCTCAGCCCTTTGGTATCCGACTTTTCGGCTTTGGGTTTGCCCAGGGAAGCGGTCTTTGCCTTGGGCGCGGAGAGACGCATGGGCGCTCCGGCAGGCTCCAGCATCGGCAGGTACGTCAGCACCTTTGGAATGCGGGGATGCACAAAAGCCGGTTGATTTGCCGGAAGAGGCGGAGGCGGAAAACTGCGAAAGAGCGAAACGAAAACGAGGACGACAAACACGACGATGTGAATGCCGATGGAATACGCGATGCCGCCGCCCGGGAAATAGGCTCGACCCAGGTCTGCGGAATCAAATAGAGACGCCGATGCGCCGACGGCGCTCCCGGAATTTCGTTTCCAAACCAACCGCAACCTGCTCATCCGCTTCCGGTCTTCTCCATGCAAGAATTCTGCAAGCGCATCTTCGAGCATCCTTCGCGGCCTTTGCGTCTTGGCAGCTAGGCAGTGCCGGCCGCAAAGGCGCAAAGGCCGCAAAGAATCGCAATAAGCAACTAACGCATTCTCGGTTCCCTGCTCTGCGAAATAGAACTGTCCGGTGCAACACTTTCGGTCACCCAGGTATTGCCGCCAATGACGGACCGCTTCCCTATGGTGATTCTCCCCAGAATCGTTGCCCCGGCGTAGATGATGACGTCATCTTCGATAATCGGGTGGCGGTCAATTCCCTTCATAGGATTGCCGTTTTCATCCAGCGGAAAACTTTTGGCCCCCAACGTCACGCCCTGGTAGATGCGGACCCGATCGCCGATGATGCACGTTTCCCCGATAACAACTCCGGTTCCGTGATCGATGAAAAACCTTCTTCCTATCTTTGCTCCGGGATGAATATCGATTCCGGTTGCGCTGTGCGCGTCCTCGCTGATGATACGGGGGATGACAGGCACATTCAGCCTGTACAGCTCATGCGCCACACGATGATTGGTGATAGCATACACGCCGGGATAGCAGAGTATCGTTTCTCCGGGGCTTTTCGCCGCCGGATCCCCCTCATAGGCGGCATGTACATCTTCGCTGAGAAGACGCATCACGTCGGGGAGTCTATTCAGAAATTTGCGGGTCAGATTTTCGGCCCGTTCGCTGCAGGCATTCTCCGAGCCTCTTGCCTCGCAATCAAAACAGAATCCGCGCTTTATCTGCTCCCGAAGATTGATGGCAACAAGATCCAGAATGGCGCCCACGTGAAATCCGATGCCTTCATCGCTGAACTCTGAAAGCTGGAAGTAGCCCGGAAACAGGATGGAGCGGAGTTGCTGCATTATGTGGTGGCATTCGGTCCGCGACGGCAATTCCTGCTTGCATCCGTTCAGGTTGTGGGGATGGTAGGAAAGCTCCCTGCCCACGGCAATGAGGCTGTCGACAATTGAGGCAATGGAAGAATCATCCGAGCCGCTCATAATCATTTCCTTCTAATGGTCCGTGAACGACAGGTTTATCATCGTGCCCGTCTCGCTTCGAACAACGGATACAGTGGCTTTCCGCTGCGCGCCCTTGTCGGAAGCTTCAAGAATAACCATGGATGCCTGAGCGGGGCCAGAGAACGCATTCTTTCGGACATCGAATCCCTCGCTTCGGAGAGCCTTTTCGTAAAATGCGCCTACCTGTTCAGCGGAATCATTGGATTTGAATGCGCAGGATCCGGATTTCCCGTTTTCCTCGCTGAAGGCCGCGGCTCCGGCCGGCTCCGCACCCGGATAAAGCGGCAGCCAGGTCGGAAGCCGGATGGAGGCGCCGGCCCCCATCTCCATCGTGCCTTGATCCGATCGAATCGAGACCGCGGCGTTGTCGCCTTCGCCTCTCGACTGAATTTCAACCTTCCTGTTCCGGTCATCGGTAAAAACAATCTTCCCGTTCTTAACGTCCTCCATGTTAACGGTCAAAGACTCGCCGGTTTTTTTGTTCCGAATCTGAATGACGCCGCTGCTCTCATCCATCGAGACTATTTCCAGATCAGGATTCGCGCTGACCATCATTTTGACAGCCGCAAGTTCCGGCTTTTTCTGCGCAAGACGGCTGTCAAACCCCAGCCTTTTGAAGATAAACGCTCCGGTCACAAAGGAGAGGATTGCGGCAAGTGCAACCAGTCCCAGGCAACCACCCAGAATCCAGAAAAGGAGACGCCCTTTCCTGGGCGTTTTTCCAGGCTCCGGGGGGATTACAATCGGCGACCCGGCGGGTGCGGCTTCCGGAGTCGGCAGATCAGGCGCGCTCGGAGCGCCGGCTTTAGCGCCGCACTTCGTACAGAAAGCCCCCTCAAGAGGGGTTCCACAATTGGTGCAAAAAGCCATAGAAACCTCCTGGTTCAGAATGAGGCGGACCGGCTCAGCGGTACACGCCGTATTCGCGGGTAAAATCGACCATTGTCTTGAGATTTTCCGCCTTCACCTCGTCTACAACGGAGCCCGGGCCCATGATAAAGCCGCCGTCTTTTCCCACAACATCGATCAGCCATTTGCAGTACTTTTTGACATCGTCGGTGCTGCCCACCTGCAGCAGCGATGCGGGGACATTTCCTGAAATGCAGACGCGGCCTCCCAGGGCTTTTTTAACTTTCTCCATATCCGACCGGTCAAAGCGCGCGATGACCTTTCCCTTCGGCAATTCCTGGAGGTAGTCGAGGCGCCGGGTGTAATCGCCCTCGAAAAAGATTTCAGGCGTGTACCCGGCCTCCACCAGCGCATTGACCAGCTTCATCAGGTAGGGCCAATAAAATTTTTCAAATTGTTTCAGCGACATGAAACCGTCGGCCCCGCGATGCAGCGCGATAAAGGCGGTCGTAAACTCCGTGGCTTTTGGACCGGATCTGATTCTTTCCAGCGTCTTCTGCGATATTTTTTCAATCGCAGCCAGCAGCTTGTCCGGGCAGCGGTACATATCGAGCATGGCGCCCCGCATTCCGCGGAAAAAATCGGAGATCATATCATAGGGAACGCCGCCGCCGGCCATAGCGGTCCGGCCCGGGAAGCCGGCCTCATTCAGGGCGGCGAACATATCCATAACCTGCTTCTGCCATTCCACGGCTTCACGCGAAATCGCGGCAAGATTCTCCAGCATATAGGCAAAATCGGGTGACGCAAAAACGTGAAACGGAAGCATCATCTGCATCGATTCGAGTGGAGGCAGTTTGGCAAGCGGCGCAAAGAAACCATAGGTGCGCGGCAGGAAACAGCGGATGTTGAAATCCGATTCGTCATTTAGAAAATGGTCATACTCCGACGCCTTCATATTCTCGTTTTCAACAAACTGATGTGAAGAATTCTCGCCGACTCCATGACCCGGCCAAACGGAGGTTTTGGAATCCAGCGCTTCCATAACGCGTCCGGATTGAGTCGGAAAATATTCGCACCGGTCCGGCTGCAGCCAGAGCGCGGTTTTCAAATACGCTTCTTTCCACTTGGGAAAATCGTAATAGGAATCCTTATAGGTAATGCCGCAAAACTTGGCGGGGAAATAGCTGAGATGAACCGATGTAGGAACCCTATCGGGTATCCTCAACTGCACCGCATCGATGTAGCGCTTTTCTCTTTCCCGGTAGAGTTGTTCTGTAGCCTTATCCATATCTGATTCTCCTTGCGAAGGGCCACTATATCACAGAGCCCCGCCGGACCGTTTGCAATAACCGGACGTGTATTGCCGAACCGCAAGGGCTCAAGGACGCAAAGAGGCGCGAAGTCTTTGCGCATAACCCGGAGCTCTTCGCATCTTCGCGGTTCCATGGCCATGCCTCTATCTTACAGGAATGCCTTTTTCAACATAAATTGATGCTAATATTGCGCCTTCATCTGTAGGATATACCGGAGTTGCAGAAGAGGAGATGGACCGAACTTAAACCTTATAGGAGAAAACCGTGGTTTCAAGCACTACCTGGATACCGTTTGACTTTCTGGAAGCCTTCATGGTGGACGTATTCAAAGGGACGGGAGTTCCCGACGAAGACGCCCGCATCTGCGCCGAGGTGCTGATCAACGCCGACAAGCGCGGCATCTTTTCGCACGGTGTCGGCCGGATGAAACCGATCTATTACGACAGAATCGTCAAAACCAGGGTTCAGCAGCCGGTCACGAACATCGAGGTGGTTCGGGACTGCAAAGCCACGGCCGTTGTAGACGGACATCACGGTATGGGCATGGTCATCGCCAAGCGCTGCATGGAAATGGCCATCGAGAAAGCGCGCGTGCACGGCTTGGGCATGGTCGTTGCCCGCAACTCCACCCATTACGGCTATGCCGCGCATTATCCGCTGATGGCCGTCAAAGCCGACATGATCGGGGTGACAGGGACCAATGCCCGCCCTTCGATCGCACCGACGCACGGCACGGAGAACATGCTGGGCACCAATCCGCTTGTATTCGGCTTTCCGACGGATGAAGCGTTCCCATTCACCAACGACTACGCGACCTCCATTACACAACGCGGCAAAATCGAGGAGTACGCCCGAAAAGGCATGCAATGCCCGGAAGGACTTGTGATTAACGAGGAAGGAAATACGGAAACCGATCCGCAAAAGATCCTGGTCGACCTGGTTAAGGGAAAGAGTGCGCTGACACCGATTGGCGGCCTGGATGAGGAAACCGGCAGCTCTAAAGGCTACGGATTCGCCACCGTCGGGGAAATTCTTTCGGCGGCGCTGCAGCAGGGATCCTTCCTCAAACAGCTCAACGGCACCGATGCGAACGGCAAACCGGTTCCCTACGCCCTGGGACACTTCTTCATCGCCATCGATATTGAATGTTTTACGGATATCGCCTCCTTCAAAAAGACCACGGGCGATATCCTGCGCAGCCTGCGCGCATCGAGGAAACGGCCGGGCAAGAACCGCATCTACACCTGCGGCGAGAAGGAATACGACGCGTGGCAGCAGAACAAAGATAAAGGGGTGCCGGTCGACGAAACTATCTGCCGGGAATTATGCGCCATGCGCGATGAGCTGCAGCTGCAGTACAAGTTCCCGTTTGAATAGGGCATCGGCGAAAAGAGTAACCGCGAAGACGCCAAGGACGCGACGGTGCGCAAAGAATAAATAAATTTCTTCCGGCGTTTTTTTGGCGGAGGAAGTAGGATTCGAACCCACGAGGGGGTTACCCCCCTAACGGTTTTCAAGACCGCCGCCTTCAACCACTCGGCCATTCCTCCGCAGTCTAAGTAGTGGGGAGAATTATACTTTCTCGGCGGCAATTTGCAACCTCGGAACATGCGCCGAGGAAATTGCGGCGGAACTGAAGCAATGCTGGAGTAATGCCCCGTCATTCAAGCTCCAACTGTTGGATGCGCGATTCGGGCAACAGAATGTCACAAGCCTCCGGCCCATTGAGGTTAAATAGGACTCGCCAACCGGCAGGCAATCGAGGACGGCGCTTTCCATTTGTCCTTCACTCTATTGGGATGCTCCCCGACCTCGATCCACAATTCCTCCCGGACATTTTCATCGGTCTCTACAGGCCCGCCGCAGGAATGCCGAATCCGGCCGACGGCATTGATTTTTCCAAGCGATGCGGCTTTCCATTTTGGCGGCTGCCTGTGGATTATGTCGGACCGATGGACTCAGCTGCGCCTGCCTCGCCGCGATGCCGCTTCAAGCTACTCCGATGGTTCCGCTCCGATGCCGATTTCCGGAATAGTGAGGATAAGCAAAAATGAGATCAGCATCGCGACGGCGCCGATCCAGAAGACGCTTCTGCACGCGGCCGCCAGCGACGCGCGGATCGATGCCACCGTCTGCTGAAAGAGTCCCTGCGCTTCAGGGCCCAGCCGGTTGAAGGCGCTTTCCAGCGCATCCATATCCGGTTTCGACAAAAGCACGCGCGAATCCGCCATCGCAGCCATTGTGGCTTCATCCGCAATCCTTTTCAGTCCTTCCGGCAGAGACTTTGCCAGTGTTCCCGTATAGGTGGCATTCATCGCAGCGCCGAGGATCGCAGGGCAGATCGCCACACCCAGCATCAGGCAGAAAAACATTGCGCCCATGGCCGCGCCCAGCAGCCTTTTAGGAACGATGCTCTGGATGACGACCGTATTCACCGTCGGGACAGCCCCGAGGCCTATTCCGGCGACCGATGCCGCCAGCGCGCTCCACAGAACCGCCGTGTCGGCCTGAATGAACAAAATGCCGAACATATCGACTGTGAGGATGGCAAAGCTCAGAATATAAAGCCATTTGTAACGCCTTGTCCGGGCAAGGAGATATCCAACAGGAATGCCGATGAAGGCCATGAGGACGCTGAACGGCGTAATGACTTGCCCGCTCAGCGTTGCGCTGGTTCCTTGAACTCCCTGCAGGAACATCGGGAAATACATCATGATTCCTATGCTTCCGAAGGAGG
>CAZLHW010000243.1:0-6462 GCA_964559085.1 uncultured Acidobacteriota bacterium
CCACTTTTCCTTCCACCGTCGACTGCCTGTCGCCGACGGACTTCGCAGATTTGTCACCGCCGGCACCGCATTTGAGAGTGGAACGCAATTAGAATACGCGCGAATACCGGAAAGAACCCATCGACTATAGCAAGCCAATCAGTTGTAGTTGTGGGGGAACAACCCGGAAATGCGAAGGCAGTTTCGGGTTGTTCTCCTGTGTCCTTCATTATTTGACCTTGAACCCAGCCTACGAATGACTTATATAGATCTTCCCATGAATTCAACAAAAAGCCATTACGCGACGGCTTACCACTAAGGGAGGAATGCAATCATGGCGCTCATCGATTTTGGAGGCGTTAAAGAAGAAGTTGTCACCCGGAAGGAATTTCCCATGACCAAAGCACGCAAGGTGCTCAAGGGCGAGACGATCGCGGTGATCGGCTATGGCGTCCAGGGGCCTGCGCAAGCGCTGAATATGAAGGATAACGGGTTCAACGTTATCGTCGGACAATCCAAACAGTACATGAAGGATTGGAACCGCGCGAAAAAAGACGGCTGGGTTCCCGGCAAGACCCTTTTCACAATTGAAGAAGCCTGTGAACGCGGCACCATTATTGAAATGCTCGTTTCCGACGCGGCGCAGCGGGCGATCTGGCCGATCGTTAAAGAGAGGCTGACGCCGGGAAAGGCATTGTACTTCTCGCACGGATTTTCCATCGTTTACAAGGACCAGACGAAAGTCATTCCGCCGAAAGATGTAGACGTGATCATGGTAGCTCCGAAGGGTTCCGGCACTTCCTTGCGCCGCAACTTCCTCTCCGGAGCCGGCATCAACTCCAGCTTTGCGGTGGAGCAGGATGCCACGGGACGCGCGCGCGAACGCTGTCTCGCCCTGGGAATCGCCGTCGGGTCCGGCTACCTCTTCCCCACGACGTTCAAAAAAGAGGTTTACAGCGATCTGACCGGAGAGCGCGGCGTTCTGATGGGCGCCATCGCCGGCGTTTTCGAGGCGCAGTATGAAGTGCTGCGGAAACACGGACACAGTCCGAGCGAAGCCTTCAACGAAACCGTCGAAGAGTTCACGGAAAGCCTCATCCGTCTCGTGGCGGAAAACGGTATGGATTGGATGTATGCGAACTGCTCCGCCACCGCGCAGCGCGGCGCTCTGGATTGGAGACCGAAATTCAAGAAAGCCGTGAAGCCCGTATTCGACGAGCTTTATAAGAGAGTCGCCAGCGGCGCGGAAACCAGGCGTGTTCTGCAGTCCTGCGGCAGGCCCGATTACCAGCAGCAGCTCACCAAGGAGCTGAACGAACTGGGGAACTCCGAATTGTGGCTGGCTGGAAAAGCCACGCGCGCGCTGCGCCCGAAGGAACCGGCGAAGAAATTCATCGGTACCGCCAAGGGAACTGTCGGCAGAGCTTCCAATTAATTCGAGATTCGAGATTCGAGATTGATTTCCGGTCTCGAATCTCGAATCTGCAATTTCGAATCATCCAAAGGATTCTGCATGTCGGGGCATGAACTCTTTCAAACTCCCTGGAACTTTCTGGGGCTCCCTCAGGAAAAGGCCGAACCGGGACGGGCGCGGGGATGGCTTTTATCGATTCCCTATGAAGCGACGACGTCCTATGGCGCCGGCACGCGGGACGGGCCGGCGGCTATATTGACAGCCTCCCGGCAGGTCGAACTCTATGACCGCGAGTTCGGCAATGAGCCTGCGATGGATTACGGGATTCACACCACGCTTCCGTTGAATTTGGTACATACGTCTCCGGAAGCCATGATCCAGGCGGTGGAGGATGCTGTCGCCGGATTGCTTTCCGGCAAGCCGCGGCCCGAAGTTCTTGGCGTACTTGGCGGCGAGCATTCCATTTCGGGGGGGGTCGTGCGAGGTCTGGCCCGGGCGCATGGTGCAAAAAATCTGGTTTGCGTCCACGTGGATGCGCATGCGGATCTCAGAGAGGAATACGAAGGATCCCCTTTCAGCCATGCCTGCGCGGCGAAACGAATCCAGGAGATATGCCCGGTATTTCAAATCGGCATTCGGAATTTTTCGAGCGAAGAGGCGGACTTGATGCGTCGCAGCCGCCATATAAGGACGGTTTTCTCCGAAGGAGCGGTCACGCCGCGCGGAGAATTCCTGAAAAACCTGGCGCAGTTTGTGAAGAACAAACGCGTTTTCTTCACCATTGATCTGGACGGCCTCGACCCATCCATTATGCCGGCGGTGGGCACTCCTGAGCCCGGCGGCATTTCTTGGGAACGCATGCTGGAGATCGCTCGAACCGTCTGCACCCATGCGTCCCATGTCCCCGTTTTCGACGTGGTAGAGCTGGCTCCCATCCCGGGTTTTCGCGCTCCGGATTTTCTGGCGGCCAAACTGGTCTATAAATTGTTTTCATACGCGCTGGTCCGAAGCAGGAAGGCGAAGAAGAAATAGGAGAGATGCCGCTATGGGTACCGTCAAACTCCCCAAGAGGTTTGTAAGCAAATATCCGCACAAGTTTACCAAGGGGAAGCAGCAGTTTTTGCGCGGGAAGCGCATTCTGCCGAAACCGATAACCGGCAAGGAATCGGTTCCGGAGCTGTTGGACAACACGTTTCTTGCCTACAATGCCGGGAGGCTGCAGGAAGCCTGCCGGTTGTTCACCGAGAAAATGCTTCAACCCAGGGTTACCGTCGGCATGAGCCTTGCCGGCGCTTTAACGCCCGCCGGATTGGGCTCCGCCGTCGTTGTTCCGCTCATCAATGCCGGATTTGTGGATTGGATCGTTTCAACGGGCGCCAACCTCTACCACGACATGCATCATGCGATGAACATGCCGCTGTATCGGGGGTCGCCGTTTTCCCCCGATCCGGAACTTCGCAGATTGGGTGTTGTGCGCATCTACGACATCCTGTTGGATTACAATGATGTGCTGATGGCGACCGACCACGTGCTCCGGCAGATTCTCATGCAGCCGGAGTTCCAGCGCGAAATGGGCACAGCGGAACTGCATTACCTTCTGGGCAAGTATTGCGCTGAATTTGAAGAACAGACGGGACGGAAGGACAGCTCAGTCTTGGCGGCGGCCTACCGCGCCGGCGTTCCATGCTTCTGCCCCTCGCCGGGCGATTCCACCATCGGGATGAATGTTGCCGGCCTGGAGTTGCGCAATAACGGATTGAAAATCAACCCATCCCGGGACGTCAACGAGTCCACCGGCATCGTCCTCGCTGCAAAACGAGCCGGGCTGAAGACCGGAACGCTCCTCATCGGCGGCGGTTCTCCAAAAAACTTTACGCTGCAGACCGAACCCCAGATTCAGGAAGTGCTGCGCGTCAAGGAAGAGGGGCACGATTACTTTATTCAATTCACGGATGCCAGGCCCGATACCGGGGGGCTTTCCGGCGCCACGCCGCACGAGGCGGTCACCTGGGGCAAAGTCGATCCGGAGCAGCTTCCCGATGCCGTGGTCTGCTATGCGGATTCCACCATCGCTTTTCCGCTGCTGGCCCACTATGCGCTGTCGCGCTGCAAGCCGCGGACGCACAAAAGGCTCTATGACAAGCTCCCGGAAATCATGGAGCTGGTCAAGACCGAATACTGGAAACACAACAAACAACTGTAACAAATTACGAATGACGAGTGACGGAGTACGAATTCGTCACTCGTCATTCGTCATTCGTAATTATGATCAAGACCGGACTTCTCAAAGAGCTTGCCCAAAAGCATGGGACTCCGCTGTTCATAGTCGATCTCGAGGCGGTGCGCAGCAACTATGCGGCTTTCAAGCGCTGCCTGCCGAGGGTGCAGGCGTACTATGCTGTAAAGGCAAATCCGGACCCGGAAATTATCCGGACGCTCTACGCGATCGGCGCCAGCTTCGATGTGGCGTCCATTGCGGAATTCAACCTGGTTTATGACAATATCCGGAAGCTGCCGGCGAAAGCCCGGCAGGATTTTATCTGGGACAAGATCGTTTACTCACACCCGATCAAAGACAACCGCACTCTGCAGGAGCTGAACCCCTATAAGCCGCTTGTGGCCTACGACAATGCGGAAGAGATAAAGAAGATCCAAAAACATGCTCCGAATGCCGGACTGATTTTGCGAATCCGGGTCCCGAATACGGGGTCCATGGTGGAACTGTCCAGCAAATTCGGCGCGGCGCCCGGCGAGGCCGCCGACCTCATCGACAGGGCCTTTGATGCCGGACTAACAGTAGAAGGTCTGGGATTTCATGTGGGGCGCCAGTGCACCAATTTCGAAAACTATGTTCAGGCGCTCCATACATCGGCGGCCATCATGGAGGAAGCCGAAGGGCGCGGCCATGTGCTCAAGCTGCTGGACATCGGCGGCGGTTTCCCGGCTCGCTACGACCGTCATGTGAGACCGTTCCGCGAGCTGGCGAAAATCCTCAGCGTGGAAATCAATCGGCTGTTTCCCAAAAGCATGGAAATTCTGGCGGAGCCCGGCCGGTTTATGGTTGGGACAGCCGCTACCCTCGTGGCTGAGGTTATCGGCAAATCGGAGCGGGACGGCAAACGCTGCTATTATATCAATGACGGCATCTATCACACATTTTCGGGCGTCCTTTTTGATCATTGCCAATACCATTTGAAGGCCTTCAAGAAAGGCCCGAAGCAGATTTCCGCCGTATTCGGCCCGACCTGCGATGCGCTGGATACCATCTCGCAGGCTGAGGAACTGCCGGAGCTTAACCTGGGCGACCTTGTCTACAGCGAAAACATCGGCGCCTATACCCATGCCTCCTCGACTTATTTCAACGGCTTTCCTCCGGCCAAAGTCCTGCATATAAACAAATAGATTTACCATTTGCCCTTTATTCTTTAGGATTACGGCTGCACGAATCAATGCGTCATTCGTCATTTGAAATGGGGTGCTATGTCAGAATCCGCATCAAAAAAGAGCACTGTTTTGGGGTTGATTGCAGTCTTCATTACCTATTTTGTGGGCATTTTCTTCTTTCGCGGCATTGGGATTTCGCAGCCGAAAGTAGCTGCGGACCTGGACGGCATGGCGCTGTTTTCCTGGGCGATTTCATTGCCGGCTCTTGTCGCGGCTTTTTCGACGCTCCTGTTCGGAAAGCTCTCCGACGTGTATGGCCGCCGACTTTTCCTGCTGATCTCGCTGGCTCTCTACCTGGCCGGTTCCGTTCTGTGCGCGATAAGCTGGAATTTCACATTTTTCATTGTGGCCCGCATGATCCTCTCGCTTGGGCAGGGGGCGCTTGCGTCCTTATGCTTTGCCACGCTCGGCGATCTGTATGATCCGGTGCAGCGCAGCAAATGGAGCGGACTGCTCCAGATTCCGGCGGGAATCGCGGCTATGTTTGGGCCTGCTCTGGTGGGGATGATTACGGATGTATGGAGTTGGCGCTATTTCTTCTGGCTTTCGGTCATTCTTGCAGTTATTTCCGTGATCCTGGTAATGGGAGGCTTGACCTCGGCGCCTGTCAAACGAACGAGCCACAAAATTGATTTTTGGGGTTCTCTCCTTCTAGCCGCAGCGCTGGCGGCCATGATCGTGGCTTTCTCCTGGGCGGGAAGCACGTATCCATGGATGTCCTGGCGCATTATCGGACTGCTCGCGCTGTCGGCGGTATTATGGATCCTCCTGATTCAGGTCGAACGCAAAGCGGAGGAACCGATACTGGCGCCCGAAGTCATGATGAATCGTACATTCCTAACGATTGCGTTTTCCGGCCTGCTGTCGTACTTCGCGTTGATTTCGATCAATATGTATTATCCGCTTTTCCTCCAGGGAGTGCAGGGGACTACGGCCGGTCTTAGCGGAAGCGTCATTACTCCATTCAGCACCATCATGGCTTTTATGGGGGTCCCGACCGGATTCCTGATTGCCAAGACGAAGCGGTATAAATGGATGCTGATAACCGGCTATACCATTATTACAGCCACCACTTTTGCCATGGTTACCTTCCATTCGGGGACACCCGTCTGGATGGGCGTGTTGCTGACGGCGCTCGCGGGACTCGGTTTGGGCGCGATCCCCACGATCAATACACTGGTTTCACAGTTTGCGGTTCCGAAAAAGCTGCTGGGCATGGCGGTGGGAGCGATTTTCGCTTTTGTTTTTATGGGCAACGCGATCGCGCCGGCCATCCTGGGTTCCGCGATGAACCAGACCTATACCCAGACTCTGCAAAAATCGCTTCCGGCTGAATTGAATCAAGTTGTGGGGGATGAGGCTGTTGCGTCTATCGGGAATCCTCGGGTGCTGCTATCGAAGGAAGCGATGGACACCCTGGAAAATGCATTTAAGGACGCCGGAGAGGATGGTCCCGCGCTTTTTAGAGAAACGGTACAGGCTATTCGCAACTCGCTGGAAGCCAGTCTGAAGATGATTTTTCTGATAAGCGCGTTATGCACGCTGGCCTCCTGGCTCCTTATCCTGACAATTCCGGAAGTCCCTATCGAATAAAAGATGCAAACAGTCAAATCTGCCCCTCCGGT
>CAZLHW010000244.1:0-6408 GCA_964559085.1 uncultured Acidobacteriota bacterium
CCCCCGGAGGACGAAAGGGAAATAAAAAAAGTTGAAGGGAGCATTCGTTGGGGGGGGCTCGACATGCAATATTTCACAATGATCGCAATTCCTGATGCCCCGCTTCCCCACTTTGATATTCAAAAGCGCTTGGCAAAAACGGTGGGCTTGGACGGGAAACAGGTGGATCGGGATCTATTGAATATCACTCTCCCTGCCAAGGGTTCGCTGAACTATCAAATTTATCTCGGCGCCAAAAACCAGGAAGATCTGAAAGCCGTACAAAGCGCGGATATTACCGGTGTGGTCAACTACGGGATGTTTTCGATAATTGTTTACCCGTTGCTGGCTTCGCTCCGATGGATATACAAATTCGTCCACAATTATGGTTTTGCCATCATTATTTTGACGTTCCTGCTGTCGTTGCTGCTTTTCCCATTCCGGCTTAAGCAGATCATATCCATGAAACGGATGTCGGTTGTGCAGCCAAAGATTAAGGCGATCCAGGAAAAGTACCGGAAATATAAGAAGACGGATCCGAAACGCGCGGAAATGAACCAGGAGATTATGGCGATATATAAGCAGCACAACGTAAATCCCCTGGGCGGATGCCTGCCATTGCTGCTGCAGATGCCGCTCCTGTTTGCTTTCTATTCGTTGCTCGCTTATTCCATTGAATTGAGACAGGCTCCATTTGTTTTATGGATCAATGATTTATCGGTTAAGGATCCTTTTTACGTGCTCCCGATCGTAATGGGGATCACGGCATTCATTTCGCAGAAGATGACGCCGATGTCGCCTGGTACGGATCCAACGCAGGCGAAGGTTATGATGGTGATGCCTGCGGTGTTCACGGTCATGTTTATCAATCTTTCCAGCGGCTTGAACCTCTATTTCCTCTGCAGTAATATCTTCCAGGTTGGTTTCCAGAAGATCGCCGAGAGGTGGATAGGTGACGGAAAATCCGAGACTCCATCCAAATCCTAAATTTCGGGACAGATCGCGTCAGGCGGTTGAAGAATTCTGCCGTAAATTGATCGGTTCTCTTCAAATGGATTTGGAGTGCGAAGTTAAAGAAGAGGCCGGAACCCTTCACGTCAACCTGACAGGCCCGGATCGCCCCCTGCTTCTGTCAACATCCGCATCCCTGCTGAACACTATCGAATATCTGCTCAACAGGATTTTCAGGACAGACAGGGACGAAGTCCCCGGAATATCGGTAGACTCCGACAAATATCGGCAGCATCGTGAGGCGGAGCTTATCCTGCTTGCGCAGATGGCTTCGCAGAAGGTGCTTTCATTTCGTAAGCCGCTCAGTTTGCAGCCTATGATTGCACGCGAACGAAGGATTATTCATCTGGCGCTGGCCGAAATTGAAGGGGTGCGTTCCCAAAGCAGCGGCGAAGGCGACAACCGCAGCATCACGATTTACCCTTCCTGAACTCCTGAAATTTACGATTCGATACAGACTGGGTTTTACTTGCGGGTCTCGAATCCATGAAAGATTTGGCGGACACAATCTGCGCGCTGTCTACGCCTCCCGGCCGGTCCGGAATCGCCGTGGTGCGCTTGAGCGGATCGCGGAGCGGGGAGATGATGCAGCGGATATTTAAGGCAAAACAAAACTATGATGTGCTGCCCATGCGGCGGGCGATACTGGGGCGCATTCGGAATCCGTTTGATGGGTTCGAAATAGACGAAGCGATCGTCACCTGCTTTCCCGCTCCCAATTCGTACACCGGGGAAGACATGGTGGAAGTGTCGTTGCATGGAAGCCCCTTGCTGGTGCATGAACTGTTGGATTGCCTCTGCGGCCTCGGCTCAAGACTTGCGGAGCCGGGCGAATTTACCATGCGGGCTTTTTTGCATGGGCGAATGGATCTGACGCAGGCGGAAGCTATACACGACCTTATTAGCGCAACAACGCGTTACCAGGCGCAGGTAGCGGCAAGGCAGCATCAGGGAGCGCTGGCGCTGCAGTTGAGGCCGATCAAAGAGCGGCTTATTGAGATTATTGCAAACATGGAGTCGGCGGTAGAATTTGTCGAGGAAGACCTTGAGCGGACCTCGCGGAATGCATTGGAGTCGCAGATTGTTCAGATACGGCAACAGCTGAATACTTGGATCGATAGCTTTCGGAGAGGCCGGATCATAAAGGAAGGATTCAGTCTGGCCATTATCGGCAGGCCGAATGTCGGCAAGAGCAGCCTTTTCAACGCCCTCGTCGCCGCGGATCGATCTATTGTTACGGCAACACCTGGTACAACACGGGATCTGGTATCGGAATACATAAATATCGGCGGAATCCCTGTCCGCCTGCTCGATACAGCGGGCATTCAGGAGGCGCGGGACCCCATAGAAAAATTCGGAATCGATCGAAGCTATCAGGCCATGGCCGATGCGGATGCGATACTTTTTGTAATCGATGCAAGCGACGGCCTTCAGGAACAGGATTCTCAGCTCAGACGACGCCTGGACGGTTTATCCTGTATTGCCGTTATGAATAAGTCGGATCTCGCTTCGAGCTGGTCTTCCGAGGAAGAAAGGAGTTTCTGCGGGACGTGGACTTGCGTTCATGTTTCTGCCAAAACGGGATCGGGTATAGCAGGCCTCCGCGACGCTATTTTAACAAGGCTGCTTGGCGAAGAGGGGGTGCACAGCGATTCCGTTTTGATCACCAATTTGCGGCACGCGCAGAATCTTAAGGCCGCGGCAAAGCATCTGGAAGAGGCCTGTCAGGCTTTACAGGAAGGACTTTCGGAAGAATTTGCACTCCTGCATTTGCATAAGGGGCTCGGGAAGCTTGGAGAAATTACCGGCGAAACCAGCGTGGAGGATCTTTTGACGGATATTTTTTCGAGATTTTGTATAGGAAAATAAGAGTTTTGATTTGGCTCAATATTTGCGAAAAAGTGATCTCTGATGGACTGGAACGAACATTTTGATGTTGTGGTTGTTGGGGGCGGGCATGCCGGATGTGAAGCCGCGGTGGCGGCGGCGCGCATGGGGGCGAAAACGGTGCTCTGTACGCTGAATGCAGACATGCTTGCCCAAATGTCGTGTAATCCATCCATTGGAGGAATAGCCAAAGGGCATCTCGTGCGTGAAATCGATGCTTTGGGTGGAATTATTGGCGAACTGGCTGACAGGACGGGAATTCAGTTCCGGCTTCTGAACAGCAGTCGCGGGCCGGCAGTTCAGGCTCCGCGGTGTCAAACCGATAAGTCCAAATATCGCAATGAGATGCGTCGGTTAATTGAATCCCAGCCTCAACTCGAATTAAAACAATGCGAGGTGAGTGCAGTTATCCGAGAGAAGGATCAGGCTGTCGGGGTGGCGCTATCGGACGGGCAGACGATACAGGCGCGCGCGATTATTCTGACGACGGGTACTTTTTTGAATGGGCTGATTCGAATCGGTGATCAAAGCTACCCCGCCGGTCGAATGGGAGAAGGGGCCTCGCTCTCCCTGGCTCATTGTCTGAAGGAACTCGGTTTGAACATAGGGAGGCTTAAAACGGGGACTCCTGCAAGACTGGATAAGGCCAGCATCGACTATTCGCAATTTGAAGAGCAAAAAGGGGATGAAAAGCCGACGTTCTTCTCTTTCCGAACGCGAGCCTGTTCACTTCCGCAAGTATCTTGTTATCTGGGATATACAAACGAGAGACTGCATTCCATCATTCGTTCGAATCTGAAAAAATCTTCTCTATACGGAGGGTTTATAACGGGAATTGGGCCAAGATATTGCCCAAGCGTTGAGGATAAGGTCGTAAAATTTTCGAACCGGGACCGGCACCAAATTTTCCTTGAACCTGAAGGTTTGGATACGGACGAGATATATATCAATGGAATGTCGAACAGCATGCCGCTTGATGTCCAGGCTGAAATGATCCATGCGATACCGGGACTGGAACGCGCGCGCATCCTTCGGCCGGCTTACGCGATCGAATACGATTACGTGGATCCAACCGAATTGGAGGCGTCTCTGGAAACCAGGAAGTTACGGGGTCTGTTTCATGCGGGGCAGATTAATGGAACCACTGGGTATGAGGAGGCGGCGGCACAGGGGATCGTCGCCGGAATAAACGCCGCCTTGCGAGCCCAGGGGAGGGAGCCGGTTTATTTTCCAAGAGAAGAAAGCTATATCGGAATTCTGATCGACGACCTCGTTACACGAGGGGTGGACGAACCCTATCGCATGTTTACATCGCGCTCCGAGTTGCGGCTGCTGATGCGCATTGATAATGCGGATCGCCGGATGATCCCGTTGGGATACAAACTCGGGCTTGTCCAGGGATCGGTGTATGAAGATTTCCGAAAAAAATATGAGGAAGTGGATCGGTTACGAAACTTCTTGAAAGAGCATCGCTGGCAGCCGCAGGAGGTGCCGTGTGAAAGCCTGATCGGCAAGATCGACGTAATCGCGGCCAAAGGCTGCACCATAGAGGAACTCCTGCGTCGTCCGGGAATTAAACTGCGCGACTTTGAAAGTCTTTTGAGAAAATTCGACAGATGGCCGATATCCGAAGAGGTTCGGCAGGCTGCGGAGATTGAAGTACGCTATGAGGGCTATATTCAGCAGCAGCTGCGCGATGCCGAAAAAATGCGGCGGATGAGCGCGAGGCAAATACCGGCGGACTTCGATTACTCCAAAGTGGATGGGTTAAGCCGGGAAATGCGGGAAAAACTGAGCAGACTTCAACCCAGAGACTTGGGAATGGCCGGAAGAATCCCAGGAATTACGCCGGCTGCCATTTCGATTATAAATGTTCAGCTGGAAATGAGAAAGAAGGAGAGGCGGAGCCTTGAGACCAAGCCGGCAAGCGCCCAGCCGGATCCGTCATGAAGAAATCGGCTGCTGAATTAAAGCGTTTATTAGAGAAAATGGCCTTTGTTCCGGACTCGCAGAGCGTGGATCGGATGCTAGGGTATCTGGAGCTGCTCGAAAAATGGAATGCCAGGATCAATCTCACGGCCACAACCGCGTGGTCGGGCATCGGCCCTCTTTTCGAAGAAGCCCTCCGCGCATCGGCCCTTTATCCTACGGAAAGGGTCTGCCACCTGGATATCGGAAGCGGCAACGGTTTCCCGGCGATTCTCCTCCGCATTCTCCGCCCGCACATGCGGCTGGACATGGTCGAAAGCCGCGGCAAGCGGTGTGCTTTCCTGGAAACGGTGGTAAATGCATTGGAGCTCGACGAGGTTCGGGTGCACAATATGCGTTTGAACCAGTTTCTTGAAAGCACGGGACCAGATCGAGTCTGGGATTGTATCAGCTGGAAAGCCGTAAAATTGGGGACAGCCGAGCTGAAAAAGCTCCGGGTGCATGCGAAGGATACCACGGAATTCTGGATGTTCCGCGGGAAAGAGCTTGCGGTGGAGGATCCGGTTTCATTTGAAAAGGAATTCAGACTGAAGAAAAGTGTTTGCCTGGAAAGCAGGCGTGAGTGGACTTTGGCTCTTTATAGTCCGATCTAAAGCGAGATTTATAACGGAAGAGGCCGGATTTAACCGAGATCCTGAGCGTTTCACGTGAAACACCCGGATCTTCTGCCGGCAGGTCGGATTCCATGCGTCAGACTCTGGTCACGGCTTCAGAATATTCCGGGCTGAATCGCCGAGGAAGTGCGGACAAAAGTCGACTTTTGCTTGACACTTGTGCTACTCTCGGTGGCGCGCATACCTCATGGCAAAAGTAATTGCAGTTGCAAATCAAAAGGGCGGAGTCGGCAAAACCACGACAGTCATCAATCTGGCTGCCGCGCTTGCGGTGGCTGATATGCGCGTTCTCGTTATAGATACGGACGCTCAAGCAAATTGCAGCAGCGGCCTTGGCGTGGCGAAAGGCACCCTCAAAAAGAGCCTCTACAATTCTCTGATACATTCAGAGCCGCTGGCTTCCATTATGCGAGACACCGAGCTGGAAAACCTGAAGCTGATTCCTGCAGACAAAAACCTGACAGGAGCGGGCGTGGAGATGCTGGAGCTTCCCGAACGCGAATTTCTGCTCAAGCGGTTATTGGCTCCCGCGATTGATGGGTTTGATTTTGTGCTTATTGACAGCCCTCCGTCGCTAAACATCCTGACGTTGAATGGGCTTGTAGCTGCAGATTCGGTCTTGATCCCCATCCAGTGCGAGTATTTCGCCCTGGAAGGGCTGACCGATCTTTTTGATACTCTGACCAGGATTCGGCGGACTCTGAATCCTTCACTGGCAATCCAGGGAATCCTGCTCACGATGTTTGACGAAAGAACAAACCTGAGTGCACAGGTTCGCGAGGATTTGATCCGTCATTTTGCCGACCAGGTGATGCAGACTGTCATTCCCCGGAACATACGGCTTGCAGAAGCGCCAAGTTTCGGCAAGCCTATCATTCTATATGACATCAGGTCCAAAGGAGCCGAGAGTTACATCCGGCTGGCCAAG
>CAZLHW010000245.1:0-6407 GCA_964559085.1 uncultured Acidobacteriota bacterium
CTCCGGCTGCCAGAACGTCGAACCCTGCAGCCTGTTCAGAAAACCTTTTTGCGGAATGAACGGCATGAGCGCTTCAATCGGGGCGACTATAGAATTCCTTTTTTAAAAGCGTAGGATACCGCCTGCGCTTTGCTGTGCAAATTCAGCTTCACCAGTATATTTTGAATGTGGTTTCTGGCCGTGAAATGGCTGATATTAAGCTTTTGCGCCAGGCTCTTCGTGGGCAGACCTTCCGCCAGCAGGGTCAGAACCTCAATTTCTCTATCGGATAGAACCGCTGCGGGTTTTTGAGCCCCCGACAACGGTGAAGTCCGCACAATCCTGGCTGCGAGTCGCTCCTCGAGAGTATTTCGGGGTATCAAATGCTGGGCCATCAAATCAGCCAGAAACTGTTCCAGAGGCAGTTCTTTCCTCTTTTCAACGGTGATATCGCGCATAATATGCGAAACGTACGGCTCTGCGCCATCGCGATACGAAAGGATGCTGACATTCAGCCAAAGACTCTTGCCCTCGCAGTCCCGGACAAGCAGGTCATAATTTGGGGGGAGAATGCCTTTCAGAGACCAGGCATGAATTTTGCAATTCTGGCCGCATAAAGGCTGGTCATCCCGCGATTTTCCCGAAATCACCTGGAAACATTCATGATTCAAAACCGTGTCTTCGGGATGTCCCAATATTTTTTCCGCGCCTGTGTTCCAACGCAGGATGCGTTTGTCGGCATTTACGATGAACACTCCGTCCGCTGAGTTGCAGAGCGCGTCGAGGAATTCTTTCTCGTGCATGGGAGCAATGCCTCCAAGGAATTCTCCCGGCATCCGGTGACCGGCGCATCCTGATTCAGGGACGCGCCCCTAGTTGATTCCCCGGAACTTTGATTGCAGGATCGCAATCTTTTCCTGGAGCGAAGGCTCAGGCAGCTTGGGCGAAGCTTCCTTCCTTTGCTGCCCTTCATACGCGTTCTCAGGTTTGCGCGGGCCCTTCTTCTTCAATCTCTGCTGCCCGTCACGGGGTCTGACTGATCGCGGGCGCATTCCTGCCGGGGGGGATTTTTCGGAGGGGGCCTCGCCTGCGGCAGGCGCGGAATCTGCTGGAACATTGGCCGCAGGCTGGCCCTGCGTTGCCTGCTTGGGTCTGCGCCGCTGCTGCTTTTTGCGTCGCAGCTGCGCAGCGGGCAACAGGTCTTTCATCGATAGGCCGATTCGCTTGGTTTCGGGCTCGACCGAAATCACTTTGACTTGAACCACGGCTCCGACTTTCACCGCTTCCCGCGGATCCCGGATAAACCGGTTGGACATCTGGCTGAGATGCACAAGTCCATCCTGTCGAACCCCGATATCCACGAACGCTCCGAAATTCGTGACGTTTGTGACGGTCCCCTCGAGCGTCATGCCTGGCGTCAGATCGGACATATCTTTGACATCGGCCCTGAACTTCGGAATCTTGAATGTCTTTCTTGGATCTCTGCCGGGCCGAAGCAGTTCCTCCCGGATATCATTCAGCGTCGGGAGCCCTGCGCCCTCGGAAACAAAATCTTCCAGCTTTAGAGACGAAAGCAGTTCTTTGTTCCCGATAAGTTCCTTGACGCTTACCGAAAGAGCCGCGGCCATTTTTTCCACAATCGGGTAGGACTCGGGATGTACGGCCGTTCGGTCCAAAACGTTTTCGGCGTCAGGGATGCGCAAGAAGCCCGCGCACTGTTCGTAAGTCGATTTGTCCATGCCTACGGCAGCGAGTATCGACTCGCGGGATTTGAACGGCCCCTGGGCCGTTCTGTAAGCCACGAGCTTGCGCGCAAGCTTTTCATTGAGGCCGGAAACATAGCGCAGCAGTGATTCTCCGCAGGTATTCAGGTTGACGGCAACTTTGTTGACGCAATATTGCACAGTCTGCAGCAGCCCGCGATGCAATTCCTTCTGATCCACGTCGTGTTGATACTGGCCGACGCCGATCAGCTTGGGATCTATCTTAACCAGCTCGGCAAGAGGATCCTGGAGGCGTCGCGCGAGACTTACAGCGCACCGGGAAGAGGCGTTCAAATTTGGAAATTCCTCGCGGGCAATCCTGGAGGAGGAATAGATGGCAATGCCGGCGTCATTGACCGCAGCAATGGGAATATCCCCCAGTTCTTCCTCGGCGATAATCTGCCGCAATGCGGTCTCCAGTTCCCGCGCACCGGTGCCTGTGCCAATCGAAATTGCCTGGACTTTGTGCCTGGTGATGAGGTCGCGCAGTACCCTTTTGGCTTCTGCGATCTCGGTGCGCGGTTCCGATTCCGCCGCTTCCGGGGTAACGAGAGGCGCATTTGCCGAGGGTTCCGCAATGGAGGCGCTTTCCATAGCCGGCGCGCTTTCGGCCTCGGGGAGTTCGGGTTCGGCGGCCGCAGGCTCCTGCCCGGCAGCAGCCTCTTCGGGAGAGGCTTGCGGGGCTTCAGTCAAGAGGGGGGCTTCCCCCTCAGGTTGTCCCTGTGACTCAACGGATGCCGAAACCGGACTTTCGGCAGGTGTTTCTACGGTTTGTTCCGACAAATTCGCATCCGGAATTCCCGCGGTCGCCTGAACTTCCACAGGCGCTTCCATCTCTCCCTCATTTGTCTGCACTACCGCTTCAGCGGGCGGGTGCTGAGATCCGGCTGCCGCTGAATCCTGAGCTCCCATGAAAGGATCGGGAACAGGAGCGGCAGGAGCCGATTGTTCCGCCGGCGCGGGCAGCGCCTCCGACGCATGCACTTCCGAAGATTTGGGGGCGTTTGCCTGAGGGCGTACCGGAGCGGGTGAAAACCTGATCTTGGCTCCTTCCAGAAACGCGCCTGCCTCGTTCACGACAGCCACACTGCATTCGTCGCCTTTACCCCAGTCGATTCCCATAACAACGATCGGGCCGGCCGGCGGGGAAAGCAGCAGATTGGCGAGGTTTTCCTGAAAGACCTTGATGGCTTCCCGATCGGCGCGCTCTTTGAGTTGTGTGCGAACCTCCGTTTCGATCAACGGGCGCAGAATGCGGCTATAGCAGTCCCGCACTGCAATTTCGAGGATGGGGGCAAAAATGGATTCCTTGTCTTTAATGACCGAATTCAGAAGGAAGTCCAGCGCTTTTGTGTTGTCGCCTTCAATGGAGGAAACAAGAATACCCTCTTTGCATCCCCGACGTATAGCCAATACGCGGTGCGAAGGACTGGTCGTATCCGAATCCCGCCGATCATAATACATGGTGTCTTTGGCTTGCTGTCCGACCTTGGCCGGCACAACCTTGGAGACGAGGACGCCTTCCGTCCACAGCATATTGCGCAGGGCCTTGCGATACTCGAAATTTTCCCAGATCCATTCCGCAAGAATGTCCACCGCGCCCTGCAGCGCAACCTCCTGTGTGGGAACGCCTTTAGCCGGATCGACGAACACATTGATGTGTTCTTCAAGACTCCAGGCATCGGCTTCCTGATTCCAGAAATACTCGGCCAGTGGCTCAAGGCCCTTTTCTGCGGCTTCCGCCGCCCGGGTTTTCTTTCTGGGACGGAACTGGTGATGCAAGTCGTCCAGCTCGGCCTTGGTAAAACAGCTTTCAATCCTGGCCCGGAGCTCGTCGGTCAGCTTCCCCTGTTCTGAAAGGAGTTTCAGAAGCGCGGCCCGCTGATCCCATATCTCGCGGTAGTGAATCATCCGCTCCTGGATCAGGCGGACCTTGTTTTCGTCCAGACCGCCGGTGGCTTCCTTGCGGTAATGGACGATAAACGGCCCCGTCGCTCCTCTTTCAAAAAGGGCGATTGTCGCCGTGACGGAACTTTCCGGTATTGCGGTTTCCTGAACGATTCGACCAATAATTGCAGCATCCATGGGGGCTATTCTTACCGAGGTGGGGCGCAGAATCAACCGGTAATTTGCGCCTGGATAGGGAAATGGCAGGACCGCAACGGCATCCATCGCTATCGGTGCCGGTATCGGAGCCGCAATCGAGATCGGATTTTAGTGATTTATTGTACAAAGCGAAAGGAGAGGCCGGTATCGATAGCGACCCCGATAGCGATTCCGATACCGATCGCAATCGACCTATCCTTTTGAGCCGGCGAAAACCTGCAGTTGAATGCGAATGCTCCTGCTAAAACGGATAGGGCGTCAAAACCCCGCCGATAATACCCCGGCTTCCCGCATTGCGCTTTCCTGTGCCCTCTTCGGCAGGTCTTGCCCGAACCTGTCGGAGTTCCTGTTCTGCATTTCTGAGCTGGGCATTTGAGAATTCGATCTCGTTGTAGGCGAATTTCAGAGGCTTTTTCAGCTCGAGGTCAAATCGTGTGCCGGGATTGATCACCAGGTCCCGGCCGCGCGTAAATAGCATGATGGCTGTGCCAACAGCGGCTCCGGCCCCCGCCCCGATTGCGGCGCCTGTGCCGCTCCGCCCGGCCACCGCGCCGATGATGGCGCCCTGGCTGCTGGTTCCTACAACGGTGCCGACATCCTCGCCCTTGGATCCACCGGCTGTGACGGATTCCGAATCGCGGCTGAGAGTCTCATCGCCGGGGCCGTGGATCCCGCGAAAGGACGCGATCAGGTCCCGCCGGACTCCGTTGGGAAGAAGCAGGTCGTCAAAGCGGACGGACAGGCGGCCTTTCCCGCGGATTTTTCCCGGCCGGACTACATCCGTTACTGTTCCCCTGATGGTGGAGCCTTTCGGAATTACCAGGCGCTGCTGAATCCATATCGGATAGGTGGTATCCGCATAAAAAACATCGCCTACCTGGCTGTTGCGGGTATTCAGATATTCCGTAAGGACGATGGGAATCACAGTCCCCTCGGGCACGGTGATTTCCGCTTCAGGAGACCAGTCCGAACCCGTTCCCTGCGCGGATTCCGCCGCCAGAGCCAATGAACCGAATGCCAAAGAAAGAAAAGCAGCGAGAAACAAATGCTTGTTCATATGTGTTTCCTTTGCCTGTTCTTAAATTTTTATCGCATTCTATAAAAATTGGATGTGGCAGTCTCCGATAGGTTTCAATCAATCATTGTAATGGAGCGGACCGTATCCCCAAAAGCCAAAGCTCCGGCCTGAAAGGCCGAAAGAAAGATAGCCGGGGGTGAGCCCAGCGACCCGCCGGTAGGAGAGGATATAAGCAAGAGCCCGGAACGGGCGAAAGATTCTACCCATTTCCTTTTCTTTCTGCCTTCCAAGCCGCAGGCAAATGTATAACTTCATCGCTTCTCTTTTCGGATTCGCAATTTGTGAGGCGTTTGTTGGGCCACTTTTACCGGCGCTCACTCCCGGATGCAACCATTTTGGAGATACCACACCTGCGGTTGAGGCGAGGCGTGGTAAAATTGGGGCGAAGCAGTCCAGAGCCAGAATTAAAAAGAAATCCGCAACGACGCATTGCGGAAACTTCCTGAGGCCGAGCATGATTTCAGAAGATACCGAGTCCGGAATCATTCAGCCCGCTTCATCCGACCATGATGTTGGGAACAGCGTCCTCCGGCGTAAAAGCCAGCCCCTGAGCATATTTTTTTCGCCGCGCACGGTGGCCGTTATCGGCGCGACAGAAACTCATGGGAGCGTGGGGCGGACGGTATTATGGAATCTGTTCGCCAATCCTTTCGGTGGAACCGTATTCCCCGTCAATTTGAAGAGAACAAGCGTGCTGGGCATCAAAGCCTATCCGAGCATCGCGGCCGTTCCTGAAAAGGTGGATCTGGCCGTTATCGCGACTCCTCCCCAGACGGTGCCCGGTCTGATCGCCGAATGTGTGGATGCGGAAGTTAAAGGAGCCGTTATCCTGACTGCCGGATTCAAGGAAATCGGGCCAACCGGCTTGCAGCTCGAAGAACAGATCCGGATGAGTGCCCGGCGCGGACGCATGCGCGTCATCGGCCCCAATTGCCTTGGCGTGATGAGCCCTCTGACCGGATTGAATGCCACCTATGCCGCCGGAATGGCAAGGCCGGGAAATGTGGCCTTTATCAGCCAGAGCGGCGCTTTATGCACCGCCGTGCTCGACTGGAGCCTGCGCGAAATGGTCGGCTTCAGCTGCTTTATTTCTGTCGGCTCCATGATCGATGTGGGATGGGGGGATCTGATTGATTATCTGGGAGACGATCCCCGGACCCGCAGCATCGTCATTTACATGGAATCCATTGGAGACGCCCGCTCCTTTCTCTCGGCGGCCCGCGAAGTTGCGCTTTCCAAACCCATTATTGTGATCAAGGCCGGTCGAACGGAAGCCGCCGTGCGGGCGGCTGCTTCCCATACGGGCTCTTTGACCGGATCCGACGAAGTTCTGGACGCCGCCTTCCGGCGCGGCGGCGTGCTTCGCGTCAATAATATTTCCGATCTGTTCGATATGGCGGAGGTGCTCGCCGAGCAGCCCAAACCCAAAGGCCCCCGGCTCGCAATCATCACGAACGCGGGAGGACCGGGCGTTCTTGCCA
>CAZLHW010000246.1:0-6398 GCA_964559085.1 uncultured Acidobacteriota bacterium
TATCTCTGCGCGCACCTCCCGGATTTGTCCTTCGGCGATACTCATGCCGTTGGCAAGAAGGATTACCTGGTCGCTGAGGATGTCCACTTCCTGGAGCACATGGCTGGAGAGGATGACGTGGCGCCCCTGGGCGGCCCACTCGCGAAAGAGCGCCGTTGTATCGGCCCGAACCAGAGGATCCAGCCCGTTGAGCGGTTCATCAAGCACCAGCAGGTCCGGTTCGTGCGCAATGGCCTGGGCGAGGCGGACACGCTGCCGCATGCCTTTGGAATAGCCCGCCATCTTGCGATGGGCCGCTTCGGTAAGATGCAGCCGTTCGAGCGCCTTCCAGGCCTTTTCCTCGGCTTCCGATTTATCGTATCCGTAAAGCAGGAGGCCGGTGCTGATGAAGCTGAGGCCTGTTGCCCAGCGCGGAGCCGAATCGTACTGGGTTGCGTACCCCGTGATGCGCATCAGGTGCTCCGGGTCGCGGGGAGAAATGCCCCGCATGCTGATTTCGCCGCTGTCGGGACGGATGAGGCCCGTCATAAGATTCATCAGCGTGGTTTTGCCGGAGCCGTTGGGGCCCACCAGGCTTGTAATCCCCGGAGGGATCTGCAGACTTACACGGTTTACGCCGAGTACATCGCCGTAAAACTTGGAGACTTCATTGAAAATCACCGCCGGAGCCGTCATGAAACCACCTCCACCGGACGCAGCTTGCGCTCAAGAACGATAACGAGCAGCAGCACGAACACCAGCATCATGACCATGCTGGCCGCAAGTCCGGGGCCTGCGGGCGGATCGACGCCGAGCAGCGCGTGCCAGATCCGCCGCATAATCCAAATCGGACTGATGGCATAGCCCCATGTGCTGCGAAAGACGCCGTTAATCATCGCGGCGGCGCCGCTCAGTATGAAAAAGAAAGCGAGCACAAGGCCTCCGGCTACGACGCGCACCTTGGCGAAAGCCGAGCCGGCAAGGGCCGCGAGACTGACAAGCACGATCCAGAGCGTGAAGCCGATGACGATCCCTATTCCCAGTTTCCAGTTTGCGGCAAACCAGGCCCCTTCGGCCATACCGGCCTGAATTGCAAACAGTACAAGACCCGGAATCCAGGTGATAGTCGACAGCATGCCTAACAGCGTGATGAGGCGCGCGCAGGCATATTCGAACCGCGTCAGCGCGCGGCTCAAGTAAAGAGGCAGGGCATTGTTTGCCAGATCGGGTGCGATGAGCCCGGGCCCGGCCAGTGCCGCCAGAAAGACGGCGAACCCGGCCTGGACATGCATGAACACCATGAAGAAATTTCCGTTGACCTGTATAAATTGCCTGAATGGATCACCGGCGCCTTTCAGCAGTTCGAGATTGTGGCTGAGATAAATGAAGATGCCGCAGAGAAGCGGCCAGATCATGGCAACCACCGTAAGCAGGAGGACCAGCCGGCGCTGATACAGGCGCCGCCACGCGAAACGCGGCAACACCATAAAGCGGGTCCATCGGCCGCTCACGGGTCCCTGATACTTCTGGTAGCCTCTTCGATAAACCGCCATTCTCTGTCTCCGCCGCTAATATCTGCAAGGGAAGCGGCGCATCCTCCACCCTAAGCTGCACGGGTTTTCCTTATCTGCGCGCCATTCGATGCTGATTCCAATTCCGACCCGGATAGACCTCATGCGCCTGCGCTCTCTCCCGGCGTATGGGCAATGTGTCCCATTGCCTTTAGGAAGATCTCCTCCAGCGTGTCGCGCCGGTGCGTCAGTTTGCGCACCAGCAGGTTCTGTTGCGCCAGCAATCCCCACAGGGCGTCAAAATCCGTTCCCGGCGGAAGCACAATGCGCCAGCGCCCGTTTCCTTCCGTTACGCCCTCGGCTCCAACCGCCGGGAGCGCCTCGCGCAACCGCGCGTCATTTCCGGTTACCTCAAGTTCCACAAAGCATTTGTTGGAGCGGCGTTCCTCTTCAAGGTTGCAGGCATGCACGATCAAGCCGTCCCTCATGATAACCACCTCGTCGCAGACCTGCTCGACGTCGCGCAGAAGATGCGAACACAAAAGTACGTTCATGCCCTGCTCTTCCTTCATTTCGCGGACCAGACGCAGCATGCGCCGGCGCGCAGACGGGTCGAGGCCGTTGGTCGGTTCGTCAAGTATTACCAGTTCGGGGCCGTGTACGATTGCCTGGGCCAACTTGGCCATCTGCTTCATCCCCAGCGAATAGGTTCTGAGTTCGCGGTAGCGCGCTTCGCCCAGTCCTACGTGGAACAGCGCTTCGTGAGCTTTCTCGAGGGCGATTTTCGGAGGGAGGCCGGAAAGCTCGGCCATGAGACGCAGAAATCCTACCGCTGTCATATCGGCGATAAAGGAGTCGGTCTCAGGCATGTACCCGATGCGGGCGCGCACGTCGCGCGTCCGGGTATGACAATCGAATCCGAGAACTCGGGCGTGGCCGGAAAAGGGTTTATGAAAACCGAGAAGCGTCCGAATCAAGGGGGACTTGCCGGCGCCGTTGGGCCCCAGGAGGCCGATGACCCTGCCGACGCCGGAAACGCCGAGACGGCCGGAAATGGCCCGCAGGATTTCCCGCTGCCCCAGTTTCACTCGCACATTGTCCAGCTCGACTACTGTCGATGTCATAGGTGAATAAACAGTAACCGCGGATTCTCAAGGATTTTCACAGATATTGTTTTTTCATCGGTGAAGATCCCTGTAAATCCGCGGTTGGATCTCTAATAGTTGCCCAGCCGGCTCATCCCGCGCAGCAGCATCATATCCAGGATTAAACCCGAAATCCTAGTACGGCTGGCCGCGCGAATTTGTTCCGTCGTTGCGGTGAAAGCGACGAGAATCGGATCGCGTTCGGCAATCAGGCCGCGGACGGCCGGGTTCGTAATCATCGGTGCGAAATTCTGGAGCGCTCCCTTTGTATTCAGCCACAGGAATCCGGAGGGGTGCAGCCCGGCAGCTGCCGGCCACTGCTTCTGGAAAGGCGCCGAATAAACAAGGGGTGAACCGCCGTTGCGTGTTGCGAGCGCCTTTAATGCGGCTCCGCGGTCCGATGCCGCCACGATATAACCGCGGTCATAGGTCCATGTTATAGCCAGAGGCGCTCGGGGCGGCTTCAACGTTGTCCATTCGCGCCTGTCCACCGTTTCCCGTGTTAAGATGAGACGTTCCGTACGACCGTTGTTAGCCAGCTCGGCGTTCACTTTGTCCACCACCTTGCGGATAGTGTTTTCAAGCCTTGCCGGATCGTTGACCATCCCTGCCATAATCCACACGGGCCCGGTGAGTGTCAGGTTTTCCAGCCCGAATGCCGATTCGGTGCCCAGGGACTCCGCAAGGTCGCTCGGAATGCTGATGCCCAGACCTGGCTCGGCCTTTGCAAGATCGCTGGAAGCCGCCGGGGACGCTCTCGC
This sequence comes from uncultured Acidobacteriota bacterium, assembly GCA_964559085.1. Taxonomy (GTDB): domain Bacteria; phylum Acidobacteriota; class UBA6911; order UBA6911; family UBA6911; genus UBA6911. The sequence goes on from CAZLHW010000246.1 coordinate 3,397, forward strand.
AATCAGCGCCATCATCTCTTCGTACATCTGGCGCGGTTCGCGCGTGGAAACGTAGGTTGCGGCAATAACATCGCTGGGAATGTATTCCGCTGCTCCCCCCGAACCGGAATCGGCCAGGAAGGACGCCATGCCCATCCGCGGGCCTTTAAACGTGATGGCCATTTCATTCTCTTCCGCGCCCTGAACCTCCCGCTGTTCGAAGAAGAGATGTCTGATCTGATGGGCTTTGACAAAATCGTCGTCGCTGCCGTGGGACCTGGAGAGGATCGAATCCATATCCATGCCCAGCAGCCAGCGGACTCCGCGCTGATAGCGCCGCGCGATTTCCTGCGTGAAGGGAGTCGTGCCGCCTGGGCCGGCGGTGTGTGCAAGCCCGTCGGCATGCGCTCGCGAATCCGATGCACTCAGGAGTGTATCGGTCAGTCTGTAAGAGAGCACGGACTTGTCGGCCGCATCTTCCATCGATCGGAGGGCCGCCTCAAGTTCAGAGCGCCTGCCCGGCTGAATTTCTGCGAGGATCATCGGGTATTTCCCTCCGGACTCCGCAGTTCCTGCAGAATATCCAAAGACAATTTCGTTGCCGAAAAGGTGTGTGATCGATTCCACCCGTGCGAGGAGCCGTTTCAGAGATTGGCCGGAGCTCGAATTCCACCACTGATCGAAAGCCGGATTCTGGGCCGATTGTTGATCGGCGAACTCCAGCGCCTGGTGGATGGTGTCGCCGAAATTCGGAAAGGCGCCATAAACGATGGTGTTCGGCGGCAGAAGCGGAAGGAGTTCCGACCGTGTCCGCAGCGGGGATGCCGGCAGCGCGGCGACCTGCTTTTCGATCTGCGCCAGTGATGCAAGAATTGCAATGTAGGTTTCCGCGTCGGGACTCCAGGCGACGGCGTTCTCCACAGAGCTGACCAGGGCCGGATTTGTTGCGGCCTGATCGCCGGGACCGAGCACCGTCTCGGTCCCAAGCTGGGCTACCGCAACCGAGCCTTCAACCACGGAAACCAGGGATCCGCTGATGCCCGAGGACACGGCGAATACCGTTCCCTTCACCGAGGCGATCGAATCGCGGGTCTGTACGCGCAGGGAGCCGCGGCGTTGTTTGGCTGCCTGGATAATGACGTCGCCGCGCTGCAGATGGACGACGTTTCCGCTCCAGGCGGCGTGTATGGACAGCTCGGTGCGCTCGTTGACGTCCACCAGAGAGCCGTCGGCAAGCCGGAGAACCGCTCGGGCTCCCGGACCGGTCCGAACGACCTCATCCTGACCGATGGTCGCTCCGACCTTCAGCATTCCCTGTGGCACGAGATGCAGGTCTCCGTTCAGGGTGACGACCGTGGCACGGGGGCCTCCAAGGGCCAGCATGGCATCGATCGGGGCGCGTCCGAGATACAGCGCCACGAGCAGCACGGCGGCTGCCGCCGCCCACGTGCCCCAGCGCGGCCATCGGGATGCACTGGGAATGGGGGCAGCGATTACTGTTTGTTCCCCCTTCAGGGCGGCCAGTCTTGCGCGGCAACCGGCGCAGCGGCCCAGGTGGTCTTCCAGCAGCATCCGGCGGTTCCTTTCGAGCCGCCCGTCCAGATAGTCCCCGAATTGGAGCCGGAATTCGGTGCACAGCGGGTCCCGGGCAATCCCCAGCCGTTCCTGTACGCGATCGTGCGCCGCCTCAAGCTCGCGGCTATCGGCATGTTCGCTCTTCATTGCTTCCAAAGCTTTGTTTAAACGATCTTCAGACATCGCCGACCTCCTTCTAACGTTCCATTGCAGTCTGCAGGGACTGCCGGATACGGTGCAGCCGGACGGCAATCGTGCCCTTGTCCTGGCCAAACATTTCAGCCAATTCTCCGTTAGTCATGCCTTCGACATAGCGCAGCAGAAACAGGCTTGCGTCGTTCTCGTCCAGCGTTGCGAGAGCACGGCGCAGCTGCTCTTTTAGCAGTGTCGTATCCTCGCGGGCTTCGGGCTCGCGGGCCTTGTCGAGAAGCGTTTCTGCGTGAGTGACTTTGCGCCGGAGAAGATCGATGGAGGCATTCGCGGCCGCGCGCCGGAAATAGGCTTCCGGAAGTTGTGCGGCATCCAGTTGCCCGCGCTGGCTGAGAATGCGGAGGAACACGGTCTGGAGGACGTCTTCCGCATCGGCGGAGTTCCCCGTTACCCGGAGCGCAGTCCGATACACCGCCGCGTAGTGACTTTCATACAATCCTGCAAAAACGGCTGAAGAGATCATGACGACAGGTTGCGCATTCAGGAGATTTTTGGCTGTTCCCATTTCTTTTGCCTCAATCCCATAACGCGCTGGCGCTCTAATTATTACACAGACCCTGAAAATTCCGGTTCGAGATTCGAGACCGGCCTCTCCGACGCCGATTTGCGCCGATTGTGGACATCCATCATTGGATGATGGGAATCTCGAATCAAAACAGCGATAGAGCCTATTTTTGTTTTTGGCGAAACAAGGGAGGGAAGTGCGGAGTAATCAGCATAAGAGATAGGAGTATTATGCTTGACAGGGACGGGTATGCCGCCTAGAGTGAAAAGCATCCGGTTACTCGAGCACTTTTAATTACTTGTTGAGCTGGAAATGGTTAGAGTTCTTGCGGCTTTGTTATTTCGGGATCCGGTTGCCGACCCTGTGGGGCTTGGGCGCCAGCAATTCCCCGTCCGGGATTCAGAAGAACGAAAGTGACGAATCGGCATCCGGCTGCCGCTACAACTAGTGGCGAGGATTGATCTATCAGGTTCCAATGCTTTGTTTAAAAATCTTTTTTGAAGGAGGATCAGGAATGAAACGGCATTTAATGATTGCTGCAATTGCGGCGCTTTGCATCGGCCTCTTTTGCAGCATACCGGCTTTAGATCAGGCTCAGGCACAGGGGCGGAAAGCGGCCTCGGCCGAGGCGAAGATCACTGTGTTCAATCCGATGGGAACGCCGCCGCCGATTACGCTGAAACAAATGGCGGAACCGCTGTCCACGCTGGACGGCAAAACGCTTTACTTGGTT
>CAZLHW010000247.1:0-6390 GCA_964559085.1 uncultured Acidobacteriota bacterium
AGCTCCCATCTGATAGGTTGATCCCAAAGTCGTGTAATCGGACGTGTTCAGGATGCTGACGTACTTGCTGTTCAGGAGGTTGCTGAAGGCAAGAGTGATATCCAGGCTCCCGGCTTTGATTCGGGGCACCGCCGCCGCGTAAGTGAAATCCAAATCAAAGATCGCCGCCCCGCCGATTTTTTCTTTCTGCAGAATATCTCCGTAACGACCGGAGGTATAGCGGACAACGGGAGAAAGGATAAAGCCTCCCACACTGTAGCTCAGGATGGCTTTGACCAGAAACTCGGGCGCATCCGGGACCTGATTGCCTGAGACGGCGAGAACCGATCCCGCCGTACTATGGATGTTCTGCGAGAAATAAAAACGGTTGTAGGAAAAAGATGAATAAACGGAGAGATTCTTCACAGGGACTGACCCGGCCTCCAACTCAAAGCCGTATGCATCGGCTTTGAACATGGATGAAGGAAAAACAGCCTTCAGCGAAGCATCATAATAGGTGGCTGTTTTGTTTCTGTGCCGGGCATAGTAAAGCGTGGGCGTCACGTAGAGCTTGCGGCTGATATACCGAAGCCCGGCGTCCACGTTGTCGGCAATCTCGAGTTTCTGATCCTCCCAGAGAGACCGCAGTGTAATTCCTTTCGCCTGGAAGCTGTTCTTTTGCGAAATGAAAAAGGGATAGAGATTCACGCTCATGCCATGATTTCTGCCATAGGAAAAATAACTGCTGAGCGACTTGTTCATCAGAAAGCTGATGCCGAAGTTTGGAAGAAGGGTGCTGAAACTCAGCGAAGGCGCGCTCGAGTTTAAATCGATGGAAGCGGCCTTGCTTAAAGCCTCGCGGTAGCCTACGTCGGAAACGCCCACGGGATTGAAGGTGATTATCTCCGGCATGGAGTATCGCAGGTATTTGACGCCGCCCTCCATGTTTAACGGACCTGTGGAATATCGGCCCGATATAAAAGCGACGTGCTGCCGGTGCTTTGAGGACGCCGACAGAACCTGCCATTTGTCGAACACAAGGCCGGTGTCGGAAATTTTGTACAGCTTCCACGAAGTCGGCGGACCGGGCCTCTCCTGATCGAGATAGGAATAGCCTGCATCGACCTCGGCGCCCTGCATTTTCCGGGAATATTCCGCCTGAATCCCCCGCAACCCGTGATCGATATCCCATCGCCGGATTCTGTTTTTGCCGTCATTCGTCTTTATCGTTTCCCATTGATACCCCTTATCTTTCCAGTAAAAAGGTTTTACCGATATATTTGAACCGGCGTCGGGATGGAAATCGACAACGGCAAAAATGCTGCGATCATTGAAAGAGCTTTGATTGTAACCGTAATAGTAGTAATCGGCTTTGTCGTTCTCATAATCAACCATGTAATTTTGCTGCAGCAATGAGGCCTGCTCGAACTCAAGCGGTCGATAGTAATGCGTCCGGATCTTGCTCAAAATGGTAAAAAATTCCACATTCGTCCGACGGCCGATTTTTTGGGTCAGCGCCAGCATGGCATTTCGGCGGGCGGAATCCCCTTTGCCTTTCCACTTGCCCGCATGCGTATCGGAGAAGGACAAAAACCCCGCGGTTTTCGAAGGGAACAATCCTGTGGACAGCCGCAGAAAACTTCTTTGAAAACCATAGCTCCCAAAAGCCTGTTTCCCATCCAAGCGAAATTTTTCTCCCGGTCTCTTAACTTCCAGGTCGATTTTTCCGCCGATATTCGTCAGCCCGAATGCTTTGTCTGCAGGCACCGCTCCCTTGAAAATAGAGAGCCTTTTGAAGTTTTCAAGATCGTAGATATGGGCTCCGCCGCCCGGCCTTCCGCTGATCGGGATGTTTTCCACATTCACCGGCGTGGCCGGATTGCCGCCTCCCGTGGCTTCCACACCGCGGAATCGGAAGGATTCATGATAATTGCTGGAATCCGCCAGCCCCGACGGGTCGACGCTCTGCTGGTTGACCGATGGAATAAGGCTGAGGGCCCTCGGGACGGACATGGCGGACGCCGGACCGAGAGCCCGCATCCCTTTTTCCGTCACTTCGGTTCGGGTGTAGCTTTCTGTGAACATCGGCCCTGCAAAATCCTCTTCAGGAAAGCTGTCTTGCACATGAAGAGTCGTGGGGCGCAGTTGGAAGGGTCGGCTCCCTTCCAACCGCAGGATCAAGTCGACCGTTTGCAGCAGCGAAGACGCCTGCGCGCGCATTGCGGCCGCGTCCGCCGCGCCGAGAGGCTCGGGCTCCAGCGTGATTCGAGATTCCGGGTGCAGCCGGATCCAGAGCTCAATCCCGCGGCGAATCCGCTCCATCGACGCGCGTGCGGCGGCAAGTTCCATGTCGCCGCCACGCTGAAGCCGCAGCAGCTCCTGCCTCCAGACATAAACCGCTTTTGCCTGCGCCGAAAGCAGGCCGCAGCCGAAATTAAGAATGCTCGCCCAAACAAGAACCTTGCGCACACCGGAAAGAATGTATTCTATAAAAACCATTAGTCATCTCATCTTTACAAATTGCGAGTATGATATACACGACATTGTATTTTATACGCAAGTTTTTTATGCAGACTTTCACAGGGGGACAGCGGGGCCGGACTTATTCTGCGGGCATGGGCGGGCCGGCGGTCAACGATGGCGAGGGGTTTGCCCGGTTCGCTGCCGCGAATTCCGGTCGTTGCAATCCGGATATCCCGCGCCTTGCATGCCGTCTTCGATTCCTCTGCGCACGCATCGGCGCCGGCGTAGACGCCGCGCGCTGGGGCTTTTTCAATGCCGCAAGCCGGATGGGTGCGCATCTGTTCCGCCGGGTTTCTTGCAGGAATCGGGTGATGGCCCTGCCCAATGGTGTTCGCAGTTGCTCATCGATTCAGATCGTGGACCGGTTGAGACCGAAAGTATGGATCTCAGGGCCCGGCATTCGCGGAATTCCGGTGTTGCGCGGCAGCAGACCGGCCGCAAGCTCGACAACGGCCCCCGGCTGCGCGCGAAGCTTCGCATTGAATCGCTTCAAAGCGATCGACGGGACCCTGTCGCGTTGCTTCCTTAATGTCCGGAATCTACGGAGGAAATCCCTCGCAGACGATTGACGGTTGTTGCCAGCGCCTGAACAATGGTTTCAATATCCTCTTCCCGGTTGTCCTTGCCGAGAGAAATCCGGATGGAACCCTGGGCTTCTTTCGGCGCAAGTCCCATGGCCAAAAGCACGTGCGACGGTTCCGGATCCCCCGTCGAACAGGCGGATCCGGTCGACACGTAGATGCCGCTCAGATCCAGGCTGAAAACAATCGACTCTCCGTCAACGGATTCGAAGCTGAGGCTTGAGGTATTGGGCACACGCGGCGCAGAGGCGCCGTTGATGCGAACTCTCGGCACGGCCGCGCAGATCCGGGCTTCAAGCCGGTCCCGAAGAGCCTGCAACCGCTTGTATTCGCTCTCCGCCGATTCCATCGCCAGCGCAAGCGCGTGGGAGAATCCGACGATGCCGGGGACATTTTCCGTTCCCGCGCGCAAGCTCCATTCGTGAGGCCCCCCCGTAAGAAGAGGATCCAGCGGGGTCCCCTTCCGCACATAAAGCGCCGCGGTCCCCTTGGGGCCGTAAAACTTATGCCCGGAAACGGAAATCAGATCCGCGCCGAATTCACACAGCGGGCGCGGCATCTTTCCGGCGGACTGCACGGCATCGGTGTGGAACACAATGCCCCTGCTTTTTGCCAGGGCGGAAATGGCTTCAATCGGCTGGAGAACGCCGGTCTCATTGTTGGCATGCATGACGGTAAGGAGCACCGTATCGGCGCTCAGACTCTTTTCCACGTCTTCAATCCGCACCACGCCGTCGGAAGCAACCGGCAGATAGGTGACCCGGCAACCGTCTGCTTCCAGAGCCTTGCAGGTATTCAAAACCGCATGATGCTCAATCGCCGTTGTCACAATATGGTTGCCGCGCCCGCGCAGCGCCTTCACCACGCCGCGGACCGCCAGATTGTCCGATTCCGTGCCGCAGGAGGTGAAGAGGATTTCATCAGGCCTGCAGCCGAGGCACCCCGCGACGCGCTCCCGCGCCTTCTGCACCGCTATCCTGGCCTGATTTCCGAAACTGTAGGGGCTTGAGGGATTTCCCCAGTACCGATTCATGTAGGGCACCATCGCCTCAAAAACCCGGCTGTCGAGTGGAGTTGTGGCGTTATGGTCGAGGTAAAGCACCTATTCTTTCTCCTTCTCTTGAGCCTTTCGGCTTTCCCAGTCTTTGATGGCTGCTTGGAGCGCCAGAACTCCCAGCAGTGAACAGTGTTTTTTCCTCTCCGGGATCCCTCCGAGCGCCTCGATGACGTCATCATCCGTGATACGCCGGGCCTCTTCAATCGACTTGCCCTTCGCGAGATCCGTCAGCATGCTGCTGGTCGCGATCGCACCCGGGCATCCGAATGATTTGAAGGCTATGTTTTCGATGCGGCCGGAACGTACGGAAATCCACAGCTTCATCTGATCGCCGCAGGAAGGATCGCCGACCAGCCCGAAGCCGTCGGTTTCGCTCTCCGGCAGCTCGCCGGCATTGCGGGGGTTCATGAAATGATCAATAACCGTTTCGTTGTAAAAAAGGATGGGCCCGGAATATTCGGGCTGCTCCATCGGTTCATCCGTGTTTGAGGGTGTATCCATATCTCCCGTTCTCCCAGACATCTCCGCTCACCATGACCTGGTTGAATCTCAGGCAATCCATGTGCCGTCGATTCAAGGCGTTTTTCAAGTAGTAACTATGCAAAATACGCCGTCGGTTGGCAAACAAAACAATGCAGCGCGCACGGCTTTGTCATTGCTTCTATTGCAGAGTGCAATGGAGCCTGGAGTAGAATTCCGTCACATCAGATTGCGGTCTATGAACTTGGCGGAAGCACGCACCAACGTCTGTTCATTCTGTTCCAGTTCCGCCTCCAACACAAAAAGCGGCGGCTCGTACTCGCGGATCCAGGCTCTGATGATCGCCGGTTGATCCACCGCAACGGGAAGCTGAAAGCGAACAATCAGCCGTGCCGTCACTGCGGCTATACGATGGGCAAAAAGGCAGTTGGCCATCGCGGAATCCAGCAGGAGCGAACTGATGCCCCCATGAAGGTAACCCGGATAGCCCTGATACAGCGCGTTGCAGTCGAATCGGGCCTCAACACCGTTGTCTTCCCGTACGGAAAACCGCAACCCGAGCCCGAGTGCATTCTCTCCGCTGCAACTGATGCACGCCGGATGTTCCTGCTTCTTGGTATTTTCAAGGTACTGTTGCGAAGGATTTGCCATAGAGATCGAACCGGAGCAAAACCGCGGTCTGTTTGTCTGCAACAACAGATCTGCCGGTGCTTATTTCATTTTTTTCGCGTTCTTTGCATCTTGGCGGCGGGTTCGGGGTTAGCCCGAAGCCGCACAAGCCGCAAGGAATCGCGCACCCAACATGAGCCGGCGTTGTAGCCCGCTAGTGGCCGCAATTGCCGCCGTGCTCTTTGCAGGAATCCTCCATGGACACTTCCTGCAGCCTGTTTTCTCCCAGCAGCGAAAGATTCTGGCCGACGGTGGGAGCGCCCGCCCGGAACACTCGGACGCCCATTGCATTCAGCTTCATGATGGCGCCGGGGCCGATGCCGCCGACGACCATGGCATCGAGGCTGCGGCCGCCAAGAGCCATAACCGGATTGCAGGCGCCGTGAGATTGATGATTATTCGAGTTATCCACCTTCGAAACCTGATTCGATTCCGTGTCGACAATAATGAATGCGGGCGCAGAGCCAAAATGGCCGTAAACGGTGCTCTCCAACCCCTGATCAAACTGTACCGCAAAACCTACCTTCATCTTGTTCTCCTCCTTTGATGATGAGGAGCGCATTGCGCACTACGGCGATTGCCTCCTGAAATTCGATTATGTTTCATGCAATTTGAAGGCCTGAATCTATAAAATATTTCGCGAGCTTCATCAAGTCGAGTTTCAATTCTTGTGAAGCCAGGGGGCACAAAATTTGCATTACAGGGGGGCACCCCAAAGGCCGGTTCCTGACCGGCTATTCAGAAACGGCGCTTCAATGCCGTCCGGAGGATTAGGACTATGCTGGCAGATGAAATCTTGGATTATGGGTTGAAGGCGGCTGACGGCCAAAAGGCGGTTGATGTGCGCATCGGCTTGGGATACACGGCGGTGCGGCTGGAAGACGGGCGCTGCGGCTTGGCGTACACGCTGCATGAAAAGGAATATGAATCCTGCTGCGTTGTCCCGGAAGCCGGCAGAGTGGCCGGCCGCAGCGCGGCGGAGTTGATATCTTGGCTGAAGTCTCTGGACGTGACTGCCTGCGCCGTTGGTCTTGCAACCTTGAACGCCCTCATCCCCCCGCCGCCCGAAGCTGTGGAATCGGACATACTCAACTTGGTTTC
>CAZLHW010000248.1:0-6323 GCA_964559085.1 uncultured Acidobacteriota bacterium
GAAAATCCAAACCTTTCACAACGCACGCCCCGGCAGGGGGGAAAGTTGCTTGCGCCCCTCCGGGGCTTGCATTCCTCGCATTTCCTTTTCTCCGGGTTGCACCCGGAGCTATCTATCTTAGGGCCCTCCGGGCCTGGGTGGCGCCACCAGCAAAGCCGGATTGCATGGCCTGTAACTGGAGACGTCCTCCAACACCGGATTTTATAATCAGATTTTTCTTCGCGGGCGCGGGACAGCGCCCGCGAATCCCCGGCAGGAGCGTATGAAGGCTCTCCGGGCCCGAGAATTAAGCGCCTCGGAAGGGGCGCAAGATAGATAGCCAGGGGTAAGCGCAGCGATCCCCTGGCAGGATATAGCATGGCCGAGAGCCTCCGAGGGGCGAAAGTTGCTTGCGCCCCTCCGGGCGCTGCATTTACTGCCGACTGACGGCTACTCCCGGCCGGCGACGCCGTATTCCTTGAGGCGATACTGAAGGGTGCGCAGGCTGATGCCCAATTCCTCCGCCGTAGCCCGGCGATCCCCTCCATTTCGCGAGAGCGCATCCAGAATTGCCGTCTTCTCGATTTGCGCAAGCAACCCGGGACGCCCCGGCGCGGAAACGGAAGGATCGGTTTTTAAGGGAAGGTCCTCTTTTTCGATGCGGGATCCGCTCGAAACAATCAGGGCGCGTTCAATGGCATTGGCAAGCTCCCGCGCGTTTCCGGGCCAATCATACGTTTGAAGCGTCTCTTTGGCTTCAACACTCAGCGCGGGGACCGGTCTGCCCATACGGGCCGCCAGCGTCCGAATAAAGAAATTCGCCAACGGGATGATGTCGGCCCGGCGTTCGCGAAGCGGCGGGATATGAATCGGAAACACGCTGAGTCGGTAAAACAGGTCTTCCCGAAAGGTCCTGGATGCGATCGCCTGGGCCAGATCCTTGTTCGTCGCGGCGATGACGCGCACGTCCACGGCGATGGTGCGGTCGCTGCCGATGCGTTCAAACTGCTGCTCCTGAAGGACGCGCAGGAATTTGGCCTGAACACCGACTCCCATTTCCGCCACTTCATCCAAAAACAGAGTCCCTTCGTTTGCCAGTTCGAATCGGCCGCGACGGGTTTGAACGGCGCCGGTGAACGCTCCCTTCTCGTGTCCAAACAGCTCGGATTCCAGCAAGGTCTCCGTGATCGCCGCACAGTTTACGGATACAAACGCATGGTCCCTGCGCGGACTGCGGCGATGGATGAAACGTGCGACGACTTCTTTTCCGGTTCCGGATTCGCCCGTAAGCAGGACCGTCGTGGGCTGCTGCGCCACCTGATCGGCGAGCCGGAAAATCTGCTTCATGCTCTCACTTTCCGCTATGACATCGTGGGGAAATGCCGCTGCGGTTTCGTGCTGAGGCAGCAGGCTGCGGTCGCGCATGGCGCGGCGGCGCAGAATCTTTTGGACCACGATCCGCAATTCCTCGGGACTCTTCAGAGGCTTGGTCAGGTATTCTTCCGCGCCGAGCTTGATCGCCTCCACAGCCGTTTCGACGGAGCCGTAAGCGGTCAGTATGATTACGGGGGTCTCCGGAGCTTTATCCCGCATCCATTGAAGCAGCTCAATTCCGCTCATGCCCGGCATGCGCTCATCGGTGATCACCAGGCTGAAGCTGCGGTGCGAAAGCAGTTGGCGGGCTTCCGACCCGTTTGCAGCCGTAACCGTCTCGTAGTCCCGGGAGAGAGCGCCGCTGATAAACTGGCGTTGCCCGGGCTCATCATCCACAATCAATATGGTGTATTTCATGGAAAACCCCTTGCTGCGTCTCGAACCGGCACCCGCGCGGCGCCTTTGCTAACGCAGCGGCAGTCGAATCGTACAGCGCGCGCCCCCCTCCGCAATATTGCTTAAGCGAAGACTCCCTCCAAGGCGTTCGACTATCTGGCGGGATACGGCCAGCCCCAGGCCTGTTCCGCGCGATTTGGTGGTCACAAACGGCTGGAACAACTCGTCGGGATCCCGGTCGCCCAACCCGGGCCCCGCATCCTCCACCCGGATCTCAATCGATCCGTTGTCTTCTGATGGAATTATTTGAAGCGTGACCGTGGAGCCGGCCGGCGAGGCGTCCGCGGCATTAAGGAGTACATTCAGCAAAACCTGCCTCAGGCCGTTCGAGTCGGATCGCAGAACCGGAAGGTTCTGCGCGCCCCTGATCTGGAGATGGATGCCGGATTCCTCTAATTTGGGCTGGAGCATTGTCTGCAGGTCCGTTACCAGCTGACGCAGATCGAATTCGCTTATCTGCGGCTCCTTGGGGCGTGCAAAATCCAAAAGGTTGGCAACCAGGCTCTCGAGGCGCTCGGCTTCGGTCACCACCGTCCGCAGGCGCCCCTGCGCCGCATGGTCGGGAGCGATGTCTTCCTGCGCCAGCTGCGTCAGTCCCTTCATGGCCCCGAGCGGATTGCGTATTTCATGAGCCAGCGCCGCGGCCATGACGCCAAGAGACTTGAGCTGTGCTTCAGCCCCTTCGCGTGCTTTGAGCTCCAGGAACCGATGGAGCATGCGCATCAGATAGGCCGACAAAGCGGCAAGGCCGATGATGGCGATTCCGGACACTAAAAGCTGCCAGTAGGCCAGACGGCGGATGAAGTCCGCCTCCGACGCATACAGACCGATTCGAAGCCGCCAGCCTGCAACCGGATGCGCGGGTTCCCCCCGCGGATTGCGCGGGCGCTTCAGAGGTTCCTCATACGGATAGATTTCGCTGTCGCGCACCGCGGCCCCTTCCAGGGGCCCGGGCGATGCATCGCCTATTGCAGCAAGGGGATTGCCGTTTTGATCAACGAGGGCCAGATAGGCCACGGAATACGTTTCAAAACTTGTTTCCAGAAGAGACTGCCAGAATGCCGGATTGTTGCGTTTTCCCGGACCGCGGGCTTGCGCATCGATAGCTTCCGCGATAGCGTGGCCCCGATTGGACAGATAGAGCACGCGCAACCGGGAGAGCGTTGTAAACGTAAAAAGGGCGCTGCCGAGAAGGCACAGACACAGGATGCAGACCACAATCACGATCAGCCGGCGCGGGATCGGCCCCGCCTTGTGCCTGTTGAAGGATTCGGTGCTCATTCAACCCGCCTGCAAACGCCTGTGATCCTATGTCGCAACAGTTGGGGGATTCGCGGCATTTTTTTCAAGGGTCTCTATTATAATTTCTGCGGCAATGCGCGCTCCCAGTCCGGGAAACAGGCTGCATTTCTCAAATCCTTTCGCCTGCTCGAACGCTTTCATGTGCTCCTCGCCGGCGCCCTGGTCCATATAGCGGCCGAACACGACGTCCTCCTGAAGCTTGCGGCAGGTCACGGCGCCCGCTTCCGCTTCAAAACGCGTCATGAACGCATTGCCGGCTGCAATCGTCCGGCGCATGATTCCGTGGTCCAGCAAATCGTCGTTGCCGAGGAAAAGCCCGATGCCGATTAAGCCGCCGGTTACGCCGCCGCACATCCAGCCGGTGCTTCCAAATCCGGGGAACGGGGAGAGCGCTTGTATGATTTCCATGCTGCCGACGCCGAATTCTTCCATCACCGCAAGCGCGGTGCTGCGGGCGCAATTGCGGACAAAAAAATTATATTCTTCCCCGCGCTGCTGAACCCGCCGCAGAATCTGCTGCTTATTGGCAATCATCTCGGCCGCATTCAACTTTTTGCGGGGCAGGCCGCATTGCTTGAACATGCGGCACCGGGCTTCAATAGACTCCAAATCCCACTTTCTGTCGGTTAGTTCCTGCAGCCGTGCGTGCAGCGCCTGATAATCCGTCATGCGTTATCCTCACTATTAAAATCAACGTACGACCGTCATGCCGCGCGCTTCTCTTCCACCGGTTGCCCCGGTGCAGGCTTCGCAAGCGAGTCCGAGCTGACATCCTTTTTCTTGTCGATGAAAAAGTCATCCAGCAGCGTTCCGTCCTGCCTTGTCGTTTTGATCCGGATCTTTTTCTCGGCCACTTCGACGACAAAATAGTTCGGCTGATCGGTCGGGTGATAAAAGAATGTATTCCACTCCATCTTCTGAAGAGGCTTATAGGTCTTCCCTCCGCTTTGCCCGGATGCATAGTAGATGACGCCGTCCGACGGTTTTATCCCGTAGACGCCGTTTCGAATAGGGTAGGTACGGGCGATCGCATGATCGTGGGCGGTAAAGACAAGATCGACTTTATGCTTCTCCAGGATGGGACAAAAGGCGTTGCGGACATCCATATTCGTGCGCTTCGGATAGGATTCGTAAGCCGGCTTATGGAAAAATACGATTTTCCATTCGGCTTTTGCGGCCGCAAGGTCGGCTTCGAGCCATGGCTGCTGCAATTGGAGGATATCGCCGTGCACCTTCTGTTCCTGGGCCTGGCTGTCGAGAACAACAAAGTGAACGGGGCCGTAGTCAAAAGAATAGACTTGGCTTTTCAGTCCTTCCGGGCCGTTCTGCGGCACGGCCCATTGCATCAGCCAGAAGACGGGCCGTGTCGTATCCTTCGAGCCGAAATACTCATGATTGCCGGTGACCGGCATGATCGGAATCCGATCAATAACGCCGCGTGCCGCGTCGAACCATGCATTCCAGTGGGCGCCGCTCTGACCGTAATCCACAAGGTCGCCGACATTGACCATAAACTTCGCATCCGCATTTGCCGCAAAGGCATTCTGCACTGTCTTTCTCCATAGCCCGTAGGGCTCCGGAGGAGCGACAGAAGCCTGGCTGTCGCCGAAGATGAGAAACTTAAAGGATTTGGTTTTCCGCTTGGCTGTTGCAAAAACGGAAACCTCGCTCCATTGCCTCCCGTCCCCTACGCGATACGCATAGCGCGTGCCGGGCGAAAGATTGGTCAGCATTGCCGTAAACAGGCGGGTTGCGCCGAGATCGGTGATGAAGTCGCGGGCCTGGGCTTTTGTTTCCTGAACCTTATTTGACAGCTTGTCCCCTTTCTGATATTGCACGAGACCGGACGTCACCGAGGGATCGGTTCTCCAGGTGACGGTTATGGTGGATTCGGGATTCCCGGTCCATGTTAAAGCGACGTGGTCGGGCGATGCGGTCGCTCCGGTCTTTGTCGTCTGTCCGGAGGAAGGAGCCTGGACGACAAGCAAAGCCAGCAGGACGATTGTTTTCAAATAAAGGCTCTTACGCATGAGAATGCCTCTCGTTTTGTTATCCCTACATAGTCTACTTGATGAGACTAGGGAGCAACAGCATGCGCGTCAAGAACTTTCACCGCCGCACGCAAATTCAGGTTAGAGTTCGGGACGGAGGAGGGCAGGGATTTTTCAGGTACAGCTCCAGGGAATTTGCCTATAATGGCGGAAACAGGAGGATCCCTTGAAAAACAAACTATCTCGACGGGATGCTTTGAAATTGGGGCTGGGCGCCGCCGTGCTGGGGGTTCCCGGAGGCGCAGCACCCGCTGCAAAAACAGAACTCACATCAAACAGCCAGGAGGCAAAGCATATGACGGCTTTAAGCGAATTCAACAAATATGGAGAGGATCTGGAACGACAGCTCCTGCTGCGCACCTCGCCTATCGCGGTAAAAATGCTGGAGAAAGAAGCGGACATCCCCAAGGGCTCCATCCGGCCTTTGAAAGACCGCGGCTACCATCTCGCGCAATGCCAGGCCTTCGCCCTGTCCCGGCGCGAGGGGACAACGGTCGGCATGCTGAAAGAGGACCACTGGTGCCCCACCGCCCTGATGGCCTACGGGCATGTACCGCAACCGGAAGGCATCAATAAGTGGAGTCATCCCTACGATTGCTTCGAGAGAAACAAATATATCGGGATTGTGACGGCGCCCCTGAAAACGGCCAGCTTTGCGCCCGATGTGGTAATTATCTACGCCAGGCCCGCCCAGTTGCGGGGCCTGCTTCTCTCCCTGAAAGTTGAGGATGTCCCCCAGGTCAGCGGCCACTTCTTCCCCCCTTCCTGCGCATGGGCCGTCGTGAACCCCATCCAGACCGGCCGCTATTATATGGTCATGCCGGACCCCGGGGAATACCAGCGCGCGCTCACCGAAGAAGGGGACATGATGTTTTCCATACCCCGAGTCAAGTTGGCCGTATTGATGGAGGCGCTGAGAAAGAATGAACATGGGCCGTTTGCGTATCGGGCTCATCACCTGTTCATGCAGCCGGGCGTCCCTCGGCCGGATTTTTATAAAGAAATGTTTAAAAGCTGGGGGCTGGATGCGAAATAGCCACTGCGGCATTCCTGCCTGGAGACTGCGGAGCGCTTAATGCATACTGGTTCCGGCAATACGGAGAAGTCGAATGCCGGAAGCAAGCAGAATCATGGATGCCGTTGTTGCAAAGGTGAGTGGAC
>CAZLHW010000249.1:0-6314 GCA_964559085.1 uncultured Acidobacteriota bacterium
GAAAGAAGATTGCGGAATGCATAGCATCCCTGGCCTTGCTCGACCCTTGAATCCGAAACCGGACTGTTTCAGAAAGCGCCCGGGGAAGCGACAAAGCCGTAAAGGCTTCAAAAATGAAGAGGCATACGCTAGACTTCGCCTTTACCCGAGGAGTCCCATGATACGGACAATCGAATGGACGGATGCCGGCGTGGTGATGCTGGACCAGCGGCGGCTGCCGACAGAGGAAATTTACCGGACATACACCAATCACAGCGAAGTGGCCGAGGCGATCCGCAGCATGGTGGTTCGCGGTGCGCCGGCAATCGGAGTGGCGGCCGCGATGGGCATCGCCCTCGGTGTGCAGAATTCTCGGGCAGGCAGCGTCGCGGAACTGGATGCCGAATTTGACCGCATCTGTTCGGATATTGCCGCCACGCGTCCTACGGCGGTGAATCTGTTCTGGGCTGTGGAACGCATGAAACAGGTCTATCAACGCAACCGCGCGCAAGGCGTCGCCGCGATGCGTGCCGCCCTCATCAAGGAATCGATTGCCATGCATGCAGAGGATATCGAAGCCAATCGCCGGATGGGGCGCTATGGACAGGAACTGATTCCGGCGAACGCGCGGGTGCTGACTCACTGCAATGCCGGCGCCCTGGCGACCGCGGGCTATGGGACGGCTTTGGGCGTTATCCGTGCCGCGGTGGAAGCAGGGAAGCGCCTCGAGGTTTTTGCGGATGAGACGCGCCCTTTCCTCCAGGGAGCGCGATTAACCGCGTGGGAGTTGCAGAAAGACAATATCCCCGTCACCGTTATTACCGACAATATGGCCGGTTTTATGATGCAGAAGGGGATAATCGACTGCGTTGTTGTCGGCGCCGACCGGATTGCCGCCAACGGCGATGTTGCAAACAAAATCGGCACGTATTCGGTGGCGGTTCTCGCGAAAGAAAACGGAGTGCCGTTTTACGTCGCGGCTCCGATATCCACCCTGGATCTGACGCTTCCGGACGGCAGCCATATCCCAATCGAAGAGCGCGATCCCGATGAGGTCCGCAAAATCATGGGCGTTCCCGTTACCCCGCTCGGCGCCCGAGTCGCCAATCCGGCCTTTGATGTCACCCCGAACCGGTATGTTCATGCCATAATCACGGATCGCGGGTTGGCCCGGCCTCCTTACGGGGAATCCCTGCGCGCGCTTACGAACCGCGGAGCTTAGGGTGCTTCCCGGTTTATAAAACGGATCGGTATTGCGATGCTGGTTTTGGGCATTGAATCTTCCTGTGATGAAACCGCCGCCGCCCTGGTGGATGACGGGCAGCGTGTGCTTTCCAACGTCGTCGCCTCTCAGATCAAGACGCACCGGAGCTTCGGAGGAGTCGTGCCGGAACTGGCCAGCCGCGAGCATCTGCGCAATATCGGCTGGGTGGTGCACCAGGCATTCGAAGAGGCGCGGAAGACTTTCGACGGCATCGCGGTCACACAAGGTCCAGGTCTGATCGGTTCGCTGCTTGTGGGCGTTTCCTTTGCCAAAGCCATGGCTTTTTCACTCAAAAAGCCCCTGGTGCCGGTCAATCACATTGAAGGCCATATCCGGTCCGCCTTCATTGAGAATCCTGATATTGAGTACCCGATCCTGGCGCTGGTTGTCTCGGGCGGGCACACGTCGCTGATTTATTCCGCGGAACCGGGCCGTTATCAGTCCATCGGGAAAGCAAGAGATGACGCTGCAGGGGAGGCGCTGGACAAGCTGGCCAAGTTTCTCGGCCTGGGTTACCCCGGGGGGCCCCTGATTGACCGCCTGTCTCGGAACGGAGATCCGCACCGTTTCAGTTTTTCAATTCCCAAGATCAGCGACGGCAGCCTCGATTTCAGTTTCAGCGGTTTCAAAACGGCCGCACTGCGCCACATCCAGCTGAACGGAATCAGACCGCGCCGGCCCGGCGGGAAGATTTCAAAGATAGCGCTGGATCTGGTCACAAGCTATCAGCAGGCCATCGTGGATACGCTTGTTCGACAGACTGACAAAGCGCGGGTTCAGCTGAATCCCCGATCGATTCTGCTGGTCGGCGGAGTGGCGTGCAACAGCCTGCTCCGGAGGACTTTCAAACGCGTTTTCGAAGAGGAACCGCAACAGATCGAAGGGCGCGATCCGGTGCGCGTCTATTTTCCCAGCCCCGTTTATACGACGGATAACGGGGCCATGATCGCGGCCGCCGGCACCCCGAAACTGCGGCATCCCTGTGAACTGGATCTTGCCCTTAATGCGCAGGCCGATCTGCGGCTCTGCTAAAAAGCAGTCGGCAGTCTATCCGGCTGACATGCCTCTCTCCGCTCCGCATCGTATCAGTCGGCGCTGTGCTTGACCTGAGGGCGAACTTCCGAATTCCTGCTGCGGCAACGGGCCCCATCGTGTGAGGGTTCCCGGCGGGATCCGCTTGTGCGAAGCGCCGGGCCCCGGTTTCAGAATAGATAGCGGATCCCATCATCGCAGCCTCGGGAAAAGGCGGGTAGGCATGCGGTCGCGTCGGGTGTGCGAGAAGCAAAGGTTCTCGAGTATTGGGCGGCATCACTTGGGCGAGCAGGGGATGTTCTGCTCTTGCAAGTTCCGAATATTCGGCATCTCTCTTTCCCGCTGAGGCGTGAACACCCTGTTTGAAAACCGGGAATATTTGACCAAAATGGTGTTTCTGCGAATCGAATAATCAGCCGGCATAGGGCGATCTCCTGCCGGGAAAATGCTAAAGGAATAACCATGAAACGGGATACAGTGCGTCCGGTTGTACGGTTTCTGGCTGCCATCATCCCGGCATTTCTATTTGTCCCGAGCGCGCTCCCGCAGCAGGTGGTGAGCGCAAAAGCCGGATTGATTTATTACCTGGAAGGCGATGTATTACTGGAAGGCAAGGAAATGGCGCTTATTGCGGGCAACTATCCGCAGATGCAAAACGGTCAGTTGCTGAGAACAAAGCAAGGCCGTGCCGAGCTGATTCTGGCTCCGAATATATTCCTTCGGTTAGGCGAAAACGGCGTGTTGCGGATGGAGCAGAACGTTATTTCGGATGCGCAGCTGACATTGGAGCAAGGCTTTGTTTTGGTTGAAATCGTGGAAACCATAAAAGGCACTCGCACCTGTCTGCGCTTGTCCGATGGAGTCTTCGAGGCTAGCCAGGCCGGACTTTATCGCGTGGATGCCGATTATTCCGAGGTAAAAGTATATGGCGGAGAAGCCCTGGTTGAAAAAGGCGGCAAAAAGGCCAGGGTAAAGAGCAAAAGAATGCTTCATCTTGATAAAAGCCTCAAACCCTCCCGATTTGATACGGCATTGGCGGATTCTTTTCACCAGTGGGCAGGGAAGCGATCGTTTGATCTTTTTGTTGCGTCTGCAAATCCCCGACCCTACGACCGTTTCTATGTGCCTGCGGCGCCCCAAAAGCAGGCACACTGGCAAGTGGATGCCGTGGGGTGGCTGAGCAATACTCATTACGGCATGCGCTTCTTTTCGGAGGCGCACTATCTCGAGTGGATGTCCAGGCGTGCAAAAGAAAGGTTTTCTCCTCCGTTATTTAAACAGGATCCGGAAATGCCGAGTCCCTCCCCGCCGGCCCCAACCCCTTCAATAAAGACGCTATAGAGCGGGTCCCGAGCCCCCTTTCCGGAAGAATTCCTGCTTCAGCTTTGTGATTCCCTGCGGAGTGGTGTACATGGTTTGGATCGTCAGCTTCTTCCCGTTTTTGGATAGAGTGAATTCTTCACGGATGTAGACTTCAGTTCCGGGGCCGTCGGTCACAATCGTGCCGGTGCCCGTGTTGATCAGTTTTCCATTTTTCCATTCGGATCTTGATGCGAAATCGCCCCGGCCGTCCGAAGCGGGATTGAAGCATTGGCTGCCGTCGAGTGCAAACCGCTGGGCAATCGAGTATTCCTGTCCCGCGGCTGTGAACCGCCGCACGATCCGGACTTCGGCTGCGGTGTGAACGATTTCAAGCGTGAGATCGTGTGTCTGTCTGAGTGTATTGTTCAGGGATGGAGAATCCTCCCTTGTCGCATCCGAATCCGTCCGTGTGATCGCGCCGGTGATTCTAATTTTGGGGAGAGCCGGCGTCGTCTGCTCAACCCGGCTCTTGTCCGGATCAAGAATCCAGAATCCACTGAGTTCCAAAGCCTTCTGTTCGGCTGCCAGAACGCCCGTCAGGTTCGCTGCCAAAAATATCATCGGGAAAAAATTCTTCATGCTCTCTCGCTCCGGTTTATCCGATTCTCAATTCCAATTCGGTCTCAAAACTATCGCCAAAAACATCCGGCAGGCGGTTTCATCGGGTTTGAACTCTGTTGACGGCCGATTGCCGACCGCCGGCGAGGACGGGTTTTGCAACGGGGTCCCGCGAGAACCAGGAGCGGATTTCGCGCGGCGAAACGCGCCGACGCCTTTGTATGGATTTGCGGAGAGCCCAGGCCCTGGGCAATTCTCGGAGAACGAGCGGAATTCCGGGAAGGGAAGACCATTCCCGCAGCAGCACATAAGCCAGTATTCCAAGGTCCCGCAGCGTGATCGGAAACAGAAACCGTGCGTAAGTGCCGCAATCCATGTTCTTGATGCGGAGCAGGAAGCGGTTTTTAAAGGAGTGCATATTGATCGCACCGGACAGCGTAGACCGGTTTCCCGGCAGAACCTGCCGGGCGTGGTATCCCTTTGCTTCCGGTATGTACAGACACCTCCATCCGCGCCATTGCGCCCGCCAGGCCAGATCGACGTCCTCGCGGTACGCAAAAAAGCTCTCGTCAAAGTATTGGTTGCCTTCGCGTATATCCTCCAGCATCTCCCGGCGATAAAATGCGGCGGCGCCGGAGGCTCCGAAGACATACTGCCGATCGTTGTAAAGTCCGATATCCGGTTCGCCGGACCCACGGTCGAAATGGCGCTGGTTGGGGGTCATGTAAATCCCCGTTGTATCCAGTATCTTCTTATCGGAGCTGCGTCGGGCGGGGCTTGCGGTTTCCAACTGGCGCAAAAGCTTGCCCGTTGCGGAACCGGCTTCCGGATCCAGATCCATTTCCCTCAGCAGAACCTCTATAAAGCGCACATCAAGAATGACGTCCGGGTTCAGCACCAGGACATAATCCGATTTTGCGGTATCCATCAGCCGGTTGTGAGCAACGCAGAATCCCACATTGCTTTGAGATAATTGAACATAAAAGAGTTGCGGACGATAGTGCTCGATGATGGATTTTGTATTGTCGTTCGAAGCGTTATCCCAAAGAGCAATAGCGTAATCGCTGCAAGTTTGCGCACGAAGACTTTCAAGACATGCTTTTAGGTAGAGGCCGGAGTTGTAGGTAACAATGCTGACAAGAACTCTGGGACACATTATTCTGCCTCGTGCAGTCGAGAAATATGGAGGGCCGCGTTCCAGAATGATTTGGCCGCGGCCGCCCGCGATGCATCCGGTACCGGAGAATGAAACAAGGATATTGCCGCCCGCAGCAGCAGCCCTGCCAGAATAATCTTCCGAACGCGCTCGGCGGACTGTGATCCGTGATGTTTCCGGAAATATCGTATTTGATTCGAATGAAAAGATTCCAGAAAATTCCGGTATTCCATGTGCTGAAGACTATAGCTTCCCTGATGCATGAAGGCCGCTTCGGGGTAATAGCGGATCCGGCCTCCCCGGTTCCGGATTCGCCGGCAAAGATCTACATCTTCAAACCAGGCGGGGTAGAAGGATTCATCAAAGCCTTCGACGGATTCCAGCACCGCTCTGGCGACCATCAGACAGGCCGCGGCGGGCTGATCCACATCAATGGGCCCGCTGACAGTATCCAGGCGCATGCCCCCGTTCCAGGGATTGGAGGGCCAGATCTCATCGATGAAAAACGCGTCGGCCGCCGCGCTTTTGAGGCTTGGGAAACGTCGAACGTTAAATCCCGGACGGTGCTTGCCCGAAGGCGACAGAAGCCGGCCGCATGCCGCCCATAGACCGGGATCGCCGGCAAAAGCCTCTGCAAGGCGGGAAACCGATTCGGGAAGGCATTCGATATCCGGGTTCAGGAACAAAACGGCATCACCGGCGGACTCGCGCCAGCCGAGATTGCATGCCGCGGCGAATCCCAGGTTGCGTGCGTTCCGCAGAAGAACCAGATCCTCGCCGGTTTCAGGCGCGAAATCCAGGCTGCCGTCCGTCGAGGCGTTATCCACGATGGTGAGGGAGCAGCCGGCGGCATGCGTCCTCAGAGAACGCACGCACCTTTCCAGAAGTGGTCCCGAATTCCAGTTTACAATCACAACCGAGATCATGCGTGTATCCGATTAGCTGTTCTTGATTTTCCCGCGG
>CAZLHW010000250.1:0-6301 GCA_964559085.1 uncultured Acidobacteriota bacterium
CGACAATGCGGCTTCTTCTTTATGCGGGCGGATGGTTTGATCAGCGGCATTGTCGGTGCGCACGAACCGGGTTTGGTTTCGAATGTATGGCACTTCTCGTTTCTGACGGTGGTCTCCCTGGCGATTTACACTCTGGGCTTCCTGATGTACGCCAAATCACGCTCCGGCGATAAAAGCGCCGTGGAGTCCTTCGAGCCGCTCCTGACATCGCCCGCGCTGGGCCCGGCGCTGCGCATGGCCGACCAGAAGAAGTTTGATGCCTACGAGATCGGACTCAAGGTTGTCGGCTTCATTACCCGGCTGGTATTCCGGTATGTAGAGCGGATGATTGATGTCGTGGGCGACGGCATTATCGGCATGGGAACTTGGCTGCTTCGTCCCGTGCTGAGCGGCGCCCATAACGGCATTTACAGCAACTATCTCGGCTGGGCCGTCGTCGGATTCGTCGTGGTGTTGTTTATCCTGTTCGGTTCCGCCCTATAGTGCGGGTGGAGATACAGAGAATTCAGAAACCCAATGTCAGCAACCGGAAGTCAGGAGTCGCAATCGGCATGAGGAAAGCATCGCGCGCATTCATTCCAGGCCGGGAATTCTCCTGCTTGATTTCCGAAATCTGAGATGCAGAGGTCGATAATGGAATCATACATAGGCTGGATCCTGTTGGTGCCGCCAATCGCAGTCCTTCTCATGCCTTGGGCATCGCGCACAGGCAAATGGGCTGCGAATACTCTGGCGATCGCCTCGACAGGGCTTATGCTTTATTTTGCGCTCCGACTCATTCCGGGTGTCGGGGCAGGATTGAATTTTGAGGTGCTTGGCGTGCGGCTTGCCCTGGACAGCGGCAGCCTCCTGTTCCTGGTTATCGTCAACGCAGTGGCGCTTGCTTGCATGGTCTACGCGACTTCCTACATTGATCATCTCGGAGGAAGGGGAAAGTTTTTTGCGTTGCTGCTGATCATGATTTTCGGACTGAATGCCCTGCTGCTCACGACGGATCTGTTCAGCCTCTATGTATTTCTCGAGGTGGCGTCCATTGCCTCGTATGTGCTTGTAGCCTTCAGCCTTGAGCACGACGGGATCGAGTCGGCCATCAAATACCTGCTTCTCTCCGCAGTCGCCACTTCCATGATTCTTTTGGCGATAGCCCTGGTTTATATGAATACCGGCACCCTCGAATTCAATGCCCTGAGAAGCATGTTGGCGGCTCAGAGTGCGCTGCCGGGCATCCTCCTGCTGCCGGGCGCTCTCTTCATCGGGGGCTTTGGACTGAAAGCGGCCCTGATGCCGTTCCATGCCTGGCTTCCGGACGCACATCCGTCTGCACCGGCTCCGATTTCCGCCATGCTGAGCGGCGTTGTGATCAAGGTGGCGGGCGTTTATGCGCTGGCGCGCATCTTCTTCTATATCTTCCCCTAAATCGGGCAGGTCCGGACCGCCTTCCTGGTTTTGGGAACGCTGTCGATGATAGCCGGCGCTGTGCTGGCTTACTTCCAGCGCGATTTCAAGCGCATGCTGGCCTATTCGAGCATCAGCCAGATCGGCTACATCATTATAGGGCTTGGATTGGGCAATATGCTGGGTCTGATGGGCGCTCTATTCCATGTCTTCAATCATGCGCTGTTCAAATCTCTCCTCTTTTTGAACAGCGGCGCAGTTCAGTATCGGCTGCAAACACGCGACATCGAAGAGATGGGTGGCCTGGAAAATCGGATGCCTGTGACCAGCATCACCAGCGTGTTCGGCACGCTGTCTATCGCCGGGGTCCCTCCATTTAACGGGTTCTGGAGCAAACTGTTCATCATTCTCGGCGCACTCGCTGCGGGCCAGGTCCTCATTGCGGTTCTGGGAATCTTGATCAGTATTTTTACACTCGGATATTTCCTGATCCTTCAACGCAAGGTGTTCTTCGGGAAGCTCAATGTCAAATGGAAGGACATTCGCGAAGCCCCCTTTGCAATGTCGTGCGCTGTGATTCTCCTGGCTGCGGCCTGTCTGTTTACCGGCGTCTTCTTCCACTCTGTGACAAACGGCATTGTGGAGCCGGCGGCCATGATCTTACTGGGAGGCAAATAACATGCTGCTTTGGGTTCTTCTGGGATTGCTGGTTCTGGCGTCGATCGGCTGCTGTGTCTTCAAAGATCTGCTCTATGTCGCCATCTCTCTGGCAATCGTCTCTGCCGTTCTGGCGCTTGTGCTTTTCATGTATGGAGCGAACATAGCCGGGGTTTTTGAACTGAGTGTCTGTGCCGGTTTGATCACCGTGCTTTTTGTCTCGACCGTCAGCCTCACCAAAGATTCCGATCGGCACGTGGAATCGCGCTCGGCAGGCTACTTTGTTGTTCTGTTTGTGCTAATCTTCATAGGAATGAATTTTTACATCATGAAGTGGCTATCGGATTCCTTATTGCCTGCCGTTGCGACCCAACCCGCTGGAACTTTTCAAAACGTTTTCTGGGAAATCCGGAGCGCCGATATTCTCGGCCAGGTTGCTTTGATTCTGGCCGGCGTTTTCGGAATACTGGCTCTTTTCCGCGTTAAAAAGGAGAAGAAACATGACTAACGAAATCTTGCTCCTGTTCAGCTGCGGTCTGCTGGTGATGAGGCTGGGATTTTATATGCTGATTCACTTTCGCAACCTGCTGCGCCTTATCATCGCCGTTGAAGTTATCGCGAAAGGAGTGACGCTGGTATTTCTCGCGGCCGGGATTTATCGCCAGGATATCGGCTTCCTTCAGTCGCTGATAGTGACCTTCATTATTGTCGAGACGGTGCTGGCGGCCGTGATGCTGGCTTTGGCCGTGCAAGCGTGCAAAATGAATAATTCGCTGGATATCCGGCAACTGTCTAAATTGAGGGGATAAACGATGGATTGGTCGATACTTTTATCACCGCCGCTGGCTTTCCTGGCTTGCCTGGTTCTTTGTTCCGTTCTTTACGGGCTCGGGCGGCTTGTGGAAGAAAAGGGGACGCCGGTGCCGGGAAAATATGAGCCGTACGCCTGCGGCGAAAACTTCGAGTCGGAAAAGGCTCATTTCGGATATCGCAAGTTTTACATCGCCGCCATCTTTTTCACCATCATGCATGTGGCGGTTCTGACCATCGCAACAGTTCCGGGCGGTGCCAGCGCGTATCGCGCCCTGATTTATCTGGTGGCGATTGCAGCGTCCATTTCGTGCATGTACGTGGAGTTTGATTAGGAGCCACGCCGATAAGATTAAACGGGCTCTGGAGACGGGGCGGAATCGGGGTTGGCTTTTAATAGCTTCTCGATTCGCGATTGCGATACCGATAGCGATGCCGATTCCGGAAGCGACTGGATATTACCTAATATCACGGAAAGCCAGAGGACATATGCTGGAAAATCTCAAGACTTGGGCCAGGGTAAAATCCCCCTGGATTCTGCATTTCAATTCGGGTGCCTGCAACGGATGCGACATCGAAATCCTTGCAGCCTTGATGCCTCATTATGACCTGGAGCGGTTCGGTGTGCTGCTGAAGGCCACGCCGCGCCACGCCGACATTCTAATTTGCAGCGGGCCGGTGACAAAACAGATTGCCAAACGGTTGCGGCGCATTTATGACCAGATGCCCGAACCCAAGTTTGTAGTGGCCGTCGGCGCCTGTGCCTGCAGCGGCGGCGCATTTCGCGGATGTTATAATGTGATGGAGGGCATCGATAAGATAATTCCGGTGTCCGCGTATATACCTGGATGCCCTGTAAGGCCGGAAGCCATTATCGACGGCGTCGCAAAATTGCTTGGCAGCCTGCAGAAAAAAACAGCATAGAGAGGAAGAACCCATGACTGATGATTTTGAAGCCAGGCTGAAGGATGCTTTCCCCGATTCCCAGATAACGCTCGGTGCTAAAGGCCGTTTCTGGGTTTCGCTGAAGCGGGAAGAATTGATTCCGGCTGTCGGCATTCTCCGCGACAAGTTCTCAATCATCCAGCTTGCCGTGATTGTGGGAGAGGATCTGCGCGACGCCTTCCAGTGTAATTATGTTTTTACCGGATCCAGGGTGGTTGTGCTGCAGGTGCGTATCGATCGGGACAAACCGACCGTTCCATCACTGGCTCAGCTTGTCCCGGGAGCCATGGTTTATGAGCGGGAGCTAAAGGATCTGTTCGGAATCATGCCGGTGGGCCACCCGGATCTTCGGAGGCAGGCGGTACCGGAGGATTGGCCGGCGGATGTGTTCCCTTTGCGCAAGGACACAAAGTTCGACAAAAACGAGGACGCGACCGCTAAGGAGGCAATGTAATATGAAACAATCCACCTTCAACCTGCCGATTGGACCCCAACATCCGTTTCTGAAGGAGCCCGCAAAATTTGATTTCGAAATCCGCGGAGAAGAAATCGTCGGCGCACGCATGAATTTCGGCTACCACCACCGGGGAATTGATACAGCCTGCGCTGCACGAAATTATTATGAAGGCCTGTATCTGCTGGAACGTGTCTGCGGTATCTGCTCGCATTCGCACACCACTGCTTTTGTCCAAGCCGTTGAAGAAATTATGGGACTGGAAGTTCCTCGCAGGGGGCTGTATTTGCGCACCCTTGTGTGCGAGCTCGAGCGGCTTCACAGCCATTTGCTCTGGCTGGGTGTGGCCGCCCACGAAGTCGGCTTCGACTCCTTGTTCATGCTGGTGTGGCGCGATCGCGAACTCGTCATGGATGTGGTGGAGGAGATTAGCGGCAATCGCGTAAATTATGCAATCAACACCATCGGCGGCGTGCGGCGAGACCTTACGGATGAACAGCGCAAAAAAATTTTGAGCGCCGTCGATGTGTTGAAAAAGAGACTCGATTATTATGCCCACATCGGGACGAACGAACCCAGTTTCGTAGGACGCATCAAAGGTGTCGGCACTCTGCCGGCCAAACGTGCAGCCGAAATGTGCGTCGTCGGCCCGTTTGCGCGTGCCAGCGGGGTCGATACCGACGTGCGGCGCGATGATCCTTATGCGGCTTACAAGGAACTTGAATTTAAGGTTATTGTCGACAATTCCTGTGACATTTACGGCCGCGTGATTGTGCGCGTTCTGGAGATGGTGGAATCCTGCAAGATGATTGAGCAGCTGTTGTCGAACCTTCCCGAAGGGGACATCAAGGCGCCAAAGGTGCCGGCATTATGGTCGAAAGTCAAGGGCGTCGCGGTGAGCCGCTATGAAGCTCCGCGCGGCGAAGACGTGCACTTCGTTCGTGCAAACGGCACTTCCAACCCGGAACGCGTTCGTGTCCGCGCTCCCACGATGGCCAATCTTGAGGCGGCTACCGAATCCGTAGTCGGTGCGTTCGTAGCGGACATCCCGATCGCGATCGCATCCATTGATCCCTGTTTCTCGTGTACGGACCGGATGGCGATCGTGCTCCGCGACCGCAAAAATGGAACCCGGGTAACCAGCTGGGTGGAGTTGCGCCGTTACGGAATAGATTGGTAGGGCAACAACAAGGGGCTCCGAGTATGATGTTGGGGGGACTCGATGGAAGTGATCAAACCGATACTGTATATCCTGGTTTTCCCCGGTTTTTTGTTCCAGTTTGTTTTTTCGACTTACCTGGAGTGGATGGACCGGAAGCTTTACGCGCGGATGCAGAACCGGCGCGGGCCTTTGTACACGGGCTACCAGGGCGTCCTTCAGCCGGTGGCCGATATTCTCAAACTCTTTTTCAAAGAAGATATTGTTCCCGCCGGCGCAGACCGTTTCATGTTCAGCCTGATGCCGATCCTCGGGCTCGCGGCGGTGATAACGGCCGGCCTGTATCTTCCCGTGTGGTTGTTTACACCGTTCAATTCGTTTGAGGGCGATCTGATTGTTGTTCTTTATCTCCTGTCCATCCCCTCGTTGATACTGTTTCTGGCGGGCTGGTTTTCTGTGAGCCCCTATAGCCTGATCGGGGCTACCCGCGTTCTTACCCAGCTGTTTGCCTACGAAGTCCCGTTCTTCCTCGCATTGCTCACTCCGGCCGTTGTAGCCGGAAGCTGGCAGATTCAAAAAATAGCGGTTTTCCCTTGGACCAGCGGCGCCTGGTGGGTAATCCTGATCCAAGTCCTCGCGTTTGGCGTCGGTTTGCTGGCGCTGCAGGCAAAGCTTGAACGCGTTCCCTTCGATATACCTGAAGCCGAAACCGAGGTGGTCGGCGGTCCGCTTACGGAATATAGCGGAAAAAAACTGGCGCTGTTCCGGATTCAAAAGGATGTCCTGATGCTGGTTGGTTCGGCTTTCATTGCAGCCCTTTTTCTGGGCGGATTCCCCGGCGGAATCCTGCTGGGGGGAATCTGGCTGGTTGTCAAAACCGC
>CAZLHW010000251.1:0-5578 GCA_964559085.1 uncultured Acidobacteriota bacterium
GGTGTGTATCTTTCCGTCGTTGTGCGGCAGCTCAATTTCCTCTTATTGCTGAATTCCCTGGGTGAGTGTTTCTTCCTCCCGCGCGCAGAGGAAGTCGGCCTTCTCGCGGGGCAACAGGCTATAGGCGGTTTCTCCAATAACCTCCTCGCGCGATTTTCCGGCAAAGTCCAGAAACGCTTGGTTGACGAGAACAAACCGATGCAACGGATCTTTCACAACGACCGGGTCTCTCAGACAATTGAGAATCCGCTCCAGATATTCTTTTGAATCCCGGAGTTCCTCTTCCATGCCTTTGCGATCGCTGATGTCCAGCCAGGTGGAGAGCACAAACCTTTCATCCGCTACGGCCAGAATTTCTGCGGAGGACAAGGCCACGAATTTTTCACCGGACTTTCTGCAGACTGTCAGCTCCACATTCCGAACCGATGCAAACTGCTGCATTTGCCGAACCCATGTATCTCTATCCTGCGGTTCGATCCATAGGTTCAACTCCAGCGCGGAATGACCTATGGCTTCCTCGCGGCTATAGCCGAAAATCTCCTGCCAGCTTGCATTGACATCCATGATCTTCCCGTCATCGTAACGGGCGACACAGATGGCAGCCGGGTTTATGGCAAAAGCCTTTGCAAAAACTTCCGGCCGAATTGCCGTCTCGGACCGGGTCTTCCCGTTAAATGCCGTCTCCTCTTTATCCTGCGGGCTCATAGAACCGCCCTCTCCTCGCGATCTTTATTTCCGCGAAAGCTGCATGGTTTCATCAACTGAAAAAACCGGCATTCCCTCCTGCGAGGGATCCTCCGGGCGGGCCGTGATCCGGAAATGCGCGGAACCGTCCACTTCGATGGAATAATAGTATCCCGCGCGGCTTCCTGATGGAATGAAGTTCATTACGCCGGAGCGTCGCAATTGCTCAAGGGTGGCATAAACGCCGTTTGCCGCCATATAAAGCCGTTCCGCCTGTGCGAGCGCCATTACATCCGATTGAACGCCCGCAAGGTCTATGTGCTGCTTCAACGGACGGTCGTTGGGTACGTATTGCAATTGACAGGTGTGGATTGCATACCCGATCGCCAGGGCTATGAGAAGGGCGGCCAACCCAAATATTGTGCGCATCCTGTCCTCCTTTCCGAGAGTGTGCCGCTGCTCCATCTGAACCGTTCATTCGGAATGATCGCCTCTCTGTGCGCCTGCAGATAAAGACGGCATCCGAAGTCCTTAGGCCGAAAGCGGAGGCGCTCGTCCCATGGTTCGCGTTCCTATTCGTCTCTTTATTTACTTTTAGTTCTCTCCCTCAATCCAGGTTCAATTGTCTCTGTCAGGTGTCGGATGCATAGAGCCTCGCGTGCGGCATGCAGTCCCTACTTATTATCGGCGGAGATGCCCTGACCCAGAGCACATAAGATCGGTTCGCATTTATTTGAATTATGGCGTTCTTTGCATTTTGGCTGTTGGTGTTTCGCATCATTCCGGCCCCTGCGATCCCTCAGAGAAAAAAGGTTCGGGAATCCGCGCATGAGAACGGGCTGATGGCCATGCGGCCGGCAGACCTGTATAATCTCAATCGGTAACCGGGTGTATCTCAATAAATGGAGACCTGACGCATGTCTGAAAACAGTCCGTTGCCTGATGCCGCACTTGAACAGCTTCCGGATCGATTGCGCACCGCCGCCGCTCATGCCGGCTGGACAAGCCTTATGCCTGTTCAGTCGCGCGCTATTCCTTACCTGCTCGCCCGGCGGAACATGATGATCCAGGCCCGGACCGGCAGCGGCAAGACCGGCGCATTTCTGCTCCCCATGCTGGAAAGGCTCGACCCCGGAAATCATCACTGCCAGGCCCTCATCCTTGTTCCGACGCGGGAACTGGCGCGTCAGGTGGAGCAGGAAGCGGGACGGCTGTGCGGCACCGGGGGATTCCGCACCGCTGTTCTCTACGGCGGAGCCGGATATGGCCCGCAGGTCGAGGCGCTCCGGCAGGGAGCCCAGATTGTTGTCGGCACGCCGGGCCGCACGCTCGATCATCTGCTCCGGCGGACCTTCGCCCTCGATCAGCTCGAAATGCTGATCTTCGATGAAGCCGACCGCATGCTGTCGATGGGCTTTTATCCCGATATGAAACAGATCCGGAGCTATTTGCCCGGCCGCGATCTGCACACCTGCATGTTCTCCGCCACTTTCCCGGCCTATGTGCTGCGCACGGCCCGGGAATTCATCCCCAATCCCGAATTCATTACACTAAGCCGGGACCATGTTCATGTGACGGAGACGGCGCATGTCTTCTACCTGGTTCCGGGCATGGAGAAGGACCGCGGCCTCGTGCGCCTTATTGAAATTGAAAACCCCGCGTCAGCCATTATCTTCTGCAACACCAAGGCGAAAGCGCATTATGTATCGGTGGTCCTGCAGCGATTCGGCTACGACGCCGACGCCCTGAGCGCGGATCTGTCGCAAAAAGAGCGCGATCGGATTCTGGAGCGCGTACGCCGGGGGACATTGCGCTTCCTTGTCGCCACCGATCTGGCCGCCCGCGGCCTCGATATCCCCGATCTGTCGCACGTCATTCAATACGAGCCGCCGGAGGATCCCGAAAGCTACATCCATCGGGCGGGACGGACAGGGCGCGCCGGAGCAGCCGGAGTTGCAATCTCGCTGGTCACCGATCTGGAAAAGATCGAGCTCGATCGCATTGCCAAACGGTACGGCATCGAAATGCAGGAGCGCCCGCTCCCCACGAATGAAGATGTCGAGACTGTTGTCGCCGAGCGCGTCACCGCTCTGCTCGAAGCGCGGCTGAGACAACGCGACAAACTGCTCATCGAGCGAAGCCGTCGCTTTGTCCCTCTTGGGCGCAGCCTGGCTGAAAATGAGGACGAATCGGCCATCATCGCCATGTTGTTGGATGACTATTATCAGCAGACACTCCATGCGCCTCTGCTGCAGCCGGCGAGTGCGCCGGCGCCCTCAAGGCAAGGGCGCAGAAGCGGCGGCCCTCGCCGCCGACGCCGATGAAAAATCGGGAATCCCCCAAACCGGTGGAACGCCTGTTTGCATTCGTGCGGCGCGCCGGAATCCTGATCGCAGGACGCGATATATTGGCGCGCAGCAAAAGCAGGCTCCACTTCGTGTTGATTGCGGAGGACCTGTCGGAAAACAGCCGCAGGAAGATCCTGTCCGAATATGCCCATTACCCCGTTGTGCAGCGGTACAGGTCGGAGGAATTGGAGAAATTTTTCGGAATCCGGGGTGCCAGGGTGCTCGGCTTTGCCAAATCGGGCCTCGCGCAATCCCTCTACGCGGAACTGAAATCCCACCGTGTCAACGCTCCATTGAATAATTAACCGCGGATTGCCACAGAACTGCACGGATTTATTATTGGCTATTTGCGAATGGTTAATTTTTATAGGAACAACAACCAATAACAATTCACAAATACCCGATTCATTGGGAGTTATGGTGGCGGGTGTCGGAATTTAGTGCTATCCTCGACCCGCCTTGATGGATGCGGCGGAACATTTCTTTATGCGAGGTGCAGCGATGGCGGATATGGAATTGAGCGGGTTGGCAAAAGCGGAACATTACTATTCCGACTACGGGGCGAGAGCCCGGGAGCTGAAAGCAGCGGGCCGGAAAG
The DNA here is from genome assembly GCA_964559085.1 of uncultured Acidobacteriota bacterium. Lineage (GTDB taxonomy): Bacteria > Acidobacteriota > UBA6911 > UBA6911 > UBA6911 > UBA6911. The sequence goes on from CAZLHW010000251.1 coordinate 3,631, forward strand.
TTGTCGGCTATCTGTCCGCGCTCTGTCCGGTTGAGATCCTGACTGCGGCAGGCGTTGTCCCGATACGGCTCAAGGGCAATGTGTCCGAGGCGATCACCAGGGCGGATGCCTACATGGAAACGATGATATGCCCTTTCGTTCGGAACGTGTTTGACGCGGCGCTCAAGGGAAAATACGCATACCTTGACGGCATGGTCCTGACGCATCAATGCGACAGTATCGACCGGACGTATGATGTCTGGAGCTATAATCTGAATTTGCCCTATTGGCACTTTGTCAATTATCCGCATCTGGCGGACGATCCATCCATTGAGTTCACAGATGAAATTCTGCGCCTGTTCATCCGGAGCCTTGAAACCTTCACCGGCCGGAGCATCCCCGACCGGGCGCTTGCCGACGCGGTTCGCGCCCATAACGAAAACCGGCAGGCGATGCGCGAACTTTACGATGTGAGAAAAGAAGCGGTTCCTCGAATTTCCGGCGCTGAAATGATGAAAGTTCTTATCGCGGCGATGAGTCTGCCTGTGGAAGAATCTACGGACTTGATTCGCAACGTGCTCGAAGAGGTCAAACAACGGGAGCCCGCAGCCGGGCGGAGGACAGGGAGAATTCTGCTGCTGGGCGATCAGATTGACGACGTCGCCATTGTCCATGCCATTGAAGGGGGGGACGCCTGCCTTGTAATGGATGATCTTTCGACGGGGAGCAAAATGTACTGGGGCGACGTGGAGGCCGCTTCCAATCCTGTCCGGGGAATCACCGAGCGCTACCTCAAGAAACTGAAATTTCCCACGACGTTCGTCGCGGGCGAAACCTATGCGGAAACGCTCGACCTGCGTTTCGGACATATAAAGCAGTACATTCAGGACTTCAACGTGAACGGAGCGATCCTTTTCATCTACAAATACTGCGACCCTTTCGGTTTTGAAGTCCCGGCGATTAAAAGCTACATCGAATCCGCAGGGATTCCCGTACTGTATATCGAAGATGAATACAGCACATCCAGCCTCGGGCGGCTGAAAACCAGAATTGAAGCATTCCTGGAAATGATTGCGGGATAGGGGAGGCATATGGCTGAGATCAGAAAACCAAGAGCACTGGCGACACAGGCGGCCGGGAAAGCGGGGAAATTCGGCAGGGCAAATCTGGCCGCAACACTGAGGGCAAAGGAGGAAGGCAAAAAGGTCGCCTACACGTATATCAACAATGCACAGGATGAAATCGTGCGCGCGATGGACATCGTACCCGCCTGGGGTGAAAACTTCGCCGGGGTCTGTTCCGCCAAACGCGATGCGGAAAAATTCCTCCAGAAGGCGGAAGCGGAAAACTTTTCCCGGTCACTCTGAACCTACGCGACCTGTACCATCGGCTTCGATATGTGGCGCGAAGAACTGGGAGGCGAAATCCCGCCAAATACCCCGTGGGGAGGCATGGGCCGGCCGGACATGATCATCGGCAGCGCGCAGCAGCTGTGCGATCCGAGGATCAAATGGCCCCAGGCGACGCAGCATTACCTGCAGGATGTGCCCGTCTGGATGGGAACCATGTATTATCCCCCCTGGGATCCGAAAGCAGACCACAAGGATTTGGAAAAGCTTTATGTGAAATATGCGACGGAAGAGCTGCGATCGTTGGTCCGGTTCTGCGAAAAGCACACGGGCAGGCGGATGGACTGGGACCGCCTTGCCGCTCTCGTCGACCTGACAGACCGCACCTGGGATTTGTTCATCGATTGCTACGAGCTGCGCAAAAATCTTCCGACGCCGATGGACACGGGCGATGCGATGAACACAATGGTGCCGCTTACGTTCAACCTTGCCACGCAGGAGGCCTACGACTTCTATAAGGAGCTCTACGCCGAGCTTCAGGAGAAAATCGCGCAGAAGAAAGGAGTGGCGGAGGAAGAAAAATACCGGCTGGTATGGGGCGCCGGATTGGCTTCGTGGGT
>CAZLHW010000251.1:5588-6292 GCA_964559085.1 uncultured Acidobacteriota bacterium
GGATTTCCAGTACTTCAATGATAAAGGCGCGGTCTTTCCGGTCGAGGTGACCTACCGCAACGCGGAGAAGATTGAACGGCTTGACCTGCCGAAGACGTCCGATCCGTTGGAGCATATCGCATGGAGGTGGGTGCGCCTGTGGACGCGCTGGTACGACAAGGCGCGCAAGCGGCCGGGATCGTTGCCGAAGGTGGAACGCATCATCGAATATCTGGAAGAGTACCAGTGCGACGGCGTTGTTTTTCATTCCGCCTTTTCCTGCCGCAGCTGGCACGCCGGCATCGTCCAGCAGGCGCAGGTTCTAAACAAAGTATATGGAGATGTGCCGACCCTGATTATGGAAGGGGACATCGTCGACATCAGTTCCTATAACGAAGCGGATACCCACAACCGGATCGATGCTTTTATCGAAACGCTTGCGGCCAGAGCGGCGAGACGGTAGAGAGTCGCAGGGCAGGGAGCCCGGAACGGGCGAGAGATGGCGGCATTTTCCTTTTCTTTCGCCCTTGCCCGGGCTCCTGGTTCGGCGATGGCCCTACCCCGGGCTGGCGCCCGGGGCTATCTATCTGACGGCCCTCCGGGCCTGCCCCGGCAGGGGAAAGCGGTCGAATAGACGAGGTGCCGCTGCCCCGGCAGGGGCAACAGCAAGCTAGCCGGGGGTGAGCGGAGCGAACCCCCGGTAAGATAGGGCATGAGCAAGAGCC
>CAZLHW010000252.1:0-1887 GCA_964559085.1 uncultured Acidobacteriota bacterium
CCGCGTCCGCACGACCGGAGCCGTGCTTCTAAGCCTGAGCCAAAACCCTGATCGACTTCATGAAGCCTCGCTAAAGGCTTTGGAAATCGCTTTCCGCACTCAAAAGCCGGTAGTGTCGGACTTTTATGTCGCAGAGGGTGATTCAAAGCCGCAGCTCGACGTTGTTGCGCCCTTTTTTATTCGCAAAGGCAATGACCTTATACCTAAAAACGCATTCCTGTATCGCTACGATCCCGAACACTATCTCTATCCCGTGATCAAAAACTGGCCGGTGCCCAGCCGCTCCGCAGAAACGATCCTTGTCCGGCGCGACGGCGATGCGGTGATCGATCTGATGAGCCTCCGGCACGATGGGGAAAAAGCATCCAGCCTGAGCTTTCCCTTAAGCCGGACCGATCTTCCGGCGGTGATGGCGGCGCACGGGAAACGGGGCATTGTGAAAGGCAGGGACTATCGGGGAATAAAAGTCCTTGCAGCGCTGAAATCCGTGCCGGACACGCCCTGGCTGCTGGTGGCGAAAATGGACGAGGAGGAAGCCCTGTCGGCCCTGCGGCGGGAGTCGGCGCTTATAGCCGGGCTTGTTTTATTTCTGATTATGTCCGTAACCGCAGCGACCGGAATTTTGTGGCAGCGAAACGACAAGGCGCACTATCGCGCTCTCTTTGAAGCGGAAAATGCTCAAAGGAAAATCGAAGAACGGTACCGGATGGCGCTGGACGGCATTGCGGAAGGATGTCAGATCATCGGTTTCGACTGGCGCTATCTCTATATCAACGCCACCGCAATCCGCTACAGCGGCCTCCGCGAAGATGAACTGCGGGGCCGCACGCTAATGGAAATCTTTCGCGGCATTGAATCCACGGAGGAATTTGCCGCCTACCGGCGCTGCATGACGACGCGCACGGCTCAAACACTTGAATTTTCAACGGAAACCCCGGACGGGAAACGATGGTTTGTCTTCAGCATACAACCTATTCCGGAAGGGATCTTTGTTTTGTCGACCGATATCACCGCTCGCAAACATATGGAAAACAGCCTGCGCGACAGCGAGGCCCGGTACCGCTCTTTGTTTGAGCATATGACGCAGGGGGTTTTCCGCCTGCGCGCCAACGGGGAACTCATCGACGTCAATCCGGCGGCTTTGAAGATGCTGGGGTTGACAAGGGAAGAATTCATAGCCCGATTAAGCGGCAATCCCGGGCTGGACCCTATTCATGAAGACGGATCCCCGGTTTCCAACCACGAGCGCCCGCCTTTCGTCGCGCTGCGAACCGGGAAGCCGGCCGGGTTGGTGATGGGGTTGCTGCATCCCAAAACGAAGGAACGCCTCTGGGTGGCGGCCGAAGCAATTCCGGAATTCGAAGAAAGGGAAGAGACCGCGTCGCAGGTCCTGGTCACCTTCTATGACATCACGGCCAGGAAAAAAGCGGAGGCAGAGCGCGCGCTGCTGGCATCCGCCATCGAGCAGTCCGGAGAATGCATCGTCATCATCGACAAAAACCGGATTGTCCGGTATGCGAATCCGGTTTTTGAGACTGTGACGGGGAAAAAGCGTGAGGAAGCGATCGGCAAGCCTCTTCCGCACGACGATCTCGACACGCACGACAAAGCTTTTTTCAAAGATTTCTGGGACACCATTTCAAGCGGGAAGGTGTGGAGGGGACGGATTGTCAATCGCAAAAAAGACGGGACGCCGTATACGGAAGATGTAACCGCCTCGCCTGTTTTCAATTCCGCGGGCGAAATCGTCAACTATGTTTCCGTATCCCGCGATATCACCCATTTGCTCAAATTGCAGCAGGATAAGGAAAAGCTGCAGGAGCAGTTCCTGCAGGCCCAAAAGATGGAATCCGTCGGCCGGCTCGCGGCCGGGATCGCCCACGACTT
>CAZLHW010000252.1:1897-2955 GCA_964559085.1 uncultured Acidobacteriota bacterium
GGCGCCTGGCCGGCTGAGTGGCGCACGATTTCAACAACATGCTGAGCGTCATTCTCGGCCATACGCAGCTGGCCCTGGATACGGTAAACGCCTCGCACCCTCTCTATTTGCACCTTCAGGAAATCAACCAGGCCGCTCTGCGGTCTGCCGAGCTTACGCGCCAGCTGCTGGCTTTCGCCCGGAAACAGACAATAGCGCCTAAAGTGCTCGACCTCAACGATACGATCAGCGGTCTTTTGAACATGCTGCGGCGGTTGCTGGGCGAAGATATCGATCTCGCATGGATGCCGGGCGCCCATCTATGGCCGATACGCATTGATCCCGCTCAGGTAACGCAGGTTCTGACCAACCTTGCCGTAAACGCCCGCGATTCGATCGACAAAGCGGGCCGCATAACCATTGAAACCGAAAACACAACGCTGGATGCGGATTACTGCTCCGCGCACCAGGGTTTCATTCCCGGCGATTTTGTGGTTGTTTCCGTCAGCGATAATGGCTGCGGCATGGGGAAGGAGACGCTGGAACACATCTTCGAGCCTTTTTTCACGACAAAAAAATTCGGAGAAGGCACGGGACTGGGTCTGGCCACGGTTTACGGCATCGTCAAACAGAACGCCGGCTTCATCAATGTCTACAGCGAGCCGGGCAAGGGCTCCACTTTCCGGATTTATCTGCCGAGATACGAACAGGAGTTGGAGCCGGGAAAGGAGACCATTCGCTCGAATACGCCCCAGGGCGGCGCGGAAACCATAATGCTGGTCGAGGATGAAGCCGCCGTACGCAAGCTAACCCAAATCATGCTGGAACGGCTGGGTTATAAGACAATTGTCGCGTCAACGCCAAACGCGGCGCTCCTTCTCGCCGAAGAACATTCGGGAGACATCGATCTTTTGTTGGTGGATGTGGTCATGCCTGGAATGACCGGGAAGGAGCTGGCGGAGAAACTGCTCGTTCTGCGCCCCCATATGAAGCGATTGTTTATGTCCGGTTACACCGCCAATGTGATCGCCCATCACGGGGTTCTGGATGAAGGAGTACATTTCATCCAGAAGCCGTTT
>CAZLHW010000252.1:2965-6274 GCA_964559085.1 uncultured Acidobacteriota bacterium
GCGCGAAATGAACAACCCGGACGTCGGCTTCCTCCAGAAGCCGTTTTCCATGAAAACGCTTGCCGCCAAGGTTCGCGAAGCCCTTGATACCTAAAAGATCTGCGATGTTTCTTTGAGTGTTTCTTCGCGCCTTCGCGGTTTAGCGGCTGAGCCGAATTTGCCGCAAAAAGGGGAAGAATCGCAGCCAGCGCGCACCCTAAGCGCTATTTCCGGTCATGGATCGAGAGCGCGCGCTTGCGCAGGCGAATGGATTTGGGGGTCACTTCCACCAGTTCGTCTTCGTTGATGAATTCGAGCGCCTGCTCGAGGGAGAGGTCCCGGAAGGGTACCAGGCGGATGGCTTCGTCGGCGGTGGAGGCTCTCATGTTGGTGAGTTTTTTCTCTTTGGTCACATTGACATCGAGGTCGACGGCTCTGGCGTTTTCGCCTATGATCATGCCTTCATAGACTTCGGTTCCGGGCCGGACAAAAAGTTCTCCGCGCTCTTGAAGATTGTAAAGGGCGTAGCTTGTGGCGCGTCCGGGCCTGTCCGCAACCATGGCGCCCGTCAGCCGGTTGCTGATCTCGCCCGCCCATTCCCCCCAGCGCAGGAACATCGAGTTCAGGAGTCCGGTTCCTTTCGTATCGGTAAGGAACTCGGCTCGAAACCCGATCAGGCCTCTCGAGGGAACCTCGAAATCCATGCGGACACGGCCGGCGCCGTGATCGACGATTTTGGTCATTTTGCCCTTGCGCCGCCCCAGCGCTTCCGTCACAACGCCGATGAAATTGTCGGGGCAATCGATTACAACCTGCTCGATCGGCTCCAGGACGGTTCCTTCAACCGTGCGCGTGATGACCTGCGGCTTGGACACCTGCATCTCGTAGTCTTCACGGCGCATCATTTCGATCAGGATTGCCAGCTGAAGCTCGCCGCGCCCGGAAACTTTGAAGCTGTCCATCTCCCCCGTCTCCTCCACACGAATGGCTACATTGGCAAGCGCCTCTTTTTCGAGTCGCGCACGGAGATGGCGCGACGTCACAAACTTCCCTTCCCGTCCGGAGAGCGGCGAGGTGTTGGCGTGAAAAATCATCGAGATGGTGGGCTCGTCGACTTGGATTGCCGGAAGCGGGATCGGATCCTCGGCGTCGGCGACGGTTTCGCCGATATAAATCCCCTCGATGCCCGCGAGCGCAATAATTTCACCGGCAGCCGCTTCTTCCACCGGCTGCTGCTTCAGGCCTTCAAATGTAAACAGCTTGGTGATTCTTGTCCTCTCGACGGATCCGTCGAGCTTGCAGACGGAAACAGTATCGCCGACCTTGACCTTTCCGGAAAAGATGCGGCCTATGGCGATCCTTCCGACGTAGTCATTGTAATCGAGAGTTGTAACCAGCACCTGAAGCTTGTCGGGAAGAAGCGGTTCCGGCGCCGGAATGGTCTCAAGTATCTGTTCGAACAGAGGCCGCAGGTCTTCGGAATCGTCGCCGAGTTCTTTCTTGGCGATGCCCAATTTGCTGGCCGCGTACAGGATCGGAAAGTCGATCGACGCCTCGTCCGCATCGAGATCGATGAACAAATCATAGATTTCATTGACGACTTCCTGCGGCCGCGCATCCGGGCGATCGATCTTATTCACAATGACAATCGCGGGGAGTTTCTGCTCCAGCGCTTTTCGAAGCACCAAGCGCGTCTGCCGCAACGGGCCCTCGGAAGCATCCACAAGAAGCATCACGCCGTCCACCATTTTAAGGACGCGCTCCACTTCGCCGCCGAAATCGGAGTGGCCCGGAGTATCCACAATATTGATCTTTACCGATTTGTAGTGGATGGCCGTATTCTTCGCCAGGATCGTAATGCCGCGTTCGCGTTCGAGGTCCAGGTTGTCCATCACGCGTTCGGTGATGCGCTCGTTGTCGCGGAAAGTGCCGCTCTGTTTGAGCATGGCGTCCACCAGCGTGGTCTTTCCATGATCCACGTGGGCGATGATGGCGATATTGCGTATGTCTTCTCTTCTCATGCATCCTCATTCCTAAAATGGAGAAGCAAGGATACGCCCAAGTCCTGCATTGTTGAAGTAACCACAGTCGAAAAAGACCGGATTCTTTGCCGGGAATGCAGCCGATTCCGGGTCCGGCCCCGCCTCCCAAAAGAGAGATTTCACACTTTGAGAATGCCCTGTTGCTATGGTAAAAAATAATGTTCTGTGTGATTCGGAAAGCGGGTTGTGGAGATTAAGGAATACCGAGTAAAAGAGCATCGCTGCCAGCAGGATTGGTAAAGAGCACTGTCTTTTTTCCCACAAAAATCCTCCTCGGAAATCCCTGGAAGACCCTCCCGGCCAAGAACTGGAGTAAATGCATGAATCAAAACGGGCAGGCTACTAATAACACTCTATCCCTGCAATCTGAAATTCTTCAGATCAGCGGGGAGAAAATTCAAAACTGCTTTCAGTGCCAGAAGTGCTCCGCCGGATGTCCTCTCAATTTTGCGATGGACATCCTGCCAAATCAGTTATTTCGCCACATTCAGTACGGCCATAGAGACAAAGTGCTGACCTCAAAAACGATTTGGCTTTGCGCCTCCTGCCACACCTGCAGTACCCGTAGCCCCAATAGCATTGATATTGCAACGGTTATGGACACACTGCGGGCAATTTCCACCCGCTCCGGCGCAGCCCCGGGAGAAAAGAATATTTCGCTTTTCCACAAGTTCTTTCTTGGGCTCACCAAGTACACGGGTAGAACCTGGGAACCCGGCATGGGCGTTTATGTACTGCAGACCGGAGGCCTGGGCGGCATGATGGGATGGACCATGAAAATGTTTCTTAAAGGGAAGATCAGCCTGATTCCGACATTCAAGGGCGGGAGAGAATTCAGAAAACTTTTCGATAGGATAGGGAAAGGAGGCGTACGATGAAAGAGCTCTCCTATTTCCCCGGGTGCAGCCTCCACGGCACTTCCCGAGAATTTGACGAATCGGTTCGAGGCGTCCTGGATCTGCTTAATATAAAGGTCCACGAATTGGAAGACTGGACCTGTTGCGGCGCTACATCGGCGCACTGCCTGGATGACACTCTGGCAGCGGAAATGCCCGCCCGGAACCTTGCCATCGCCGAAAAAAGCAATCGCGACCTGCTGGTTCCCTGCGCGAGCTGTTACAGCCGCTTCAAAGCGGCGGAGTTCGAAGTCAAGGAGCACGGGAAGAAGGTCAGCTTCCCTTATAAAGGGACGGTGCCGATCCGATTTGCACTGGACTATCTGTCCGACAACTCTGTCCTGCACGAAGTGAAAAACAATATGCTGAAGCCACAAACCCGCCTAAAAGCC
>CAZLHW010000253.1:0-904 GCA_964559085.1 uncultured Acidobacteriota bacterium
GGCCTTATGAAGCCGCTGGCTGAAAAAAAGGGCCTCGTTCTGGATGTGGATATAAAGCCGGAAATCGGTTTTTTAAAAAGCGACCGGCGCCGCGTGGAACAGATACTGATGAATCTGCTCAGCAATGCAATAAAATTTACGGAACGCGGCACGGTTGCTTTGTCCGCAGAAATCGGACCTGATTTGAACGCCAATGGGATTCCGACGATGCGTTTTGCTGTTTCAGATACAGGCATCGGCATCAAACCCGAAAATTTAAGCCTCCTGTTTCAGCCTTTCCGGCAAATTGATGCCGGTTTGTCCCGAAAGCATGAAGGAACCGGCCTGGGGCTTGCCATTTGCCGGCGCCTCGCCGAGCTTCTTGGCGGAGAAATCTCCATGACGAGCGAGTTCGGCAGGGGAAGCGTTTTCACATTGATACTGCCCGCTAAGGGACCTGAGGAATAATGAAAAGCAAAATCCTTGTTATCGAAGACAATGAGCAGAATCGATATCTTACAACTTTTTTGCTCGACAGGCATGGTTACGAAGTTCTCACGGCTTCCAGCGGCGAGATAGGAATTGAAATGGCAAGGGAGGCGCTTCCATGCCTGATCCTTCTGGATATCCAGCTGCCGGCCATGGACGGGTATTCTGTTGCCCGCGAACTGCGCAAGGACCCCCGACTTGCCAACATTCCGATTGTAGCCGTAACCTCGTACGCCATGTCGGGAGACAGGGAAAAGGCAATGGCGGCCGGATGCAGCGGCTATATTGAAAAGCCGATCAATCCGGAGACATTTATATCTGAGATTGCAGGTTACCTTGAACAGCGCTAGGAGCAGCCCATGGAACCAGGCCCAATTCTTATTGTGGATGATAAAGAGGAAAACCGCTATTACCTGAGCGTCTTGCTGACCGGATA
>CAZLHW010000253.1:914-6269 GCA_964559085.1 uncultured Acidobacteriota bacterium
GTCAACGGCGTCGATGCGCTGGAAAAAGCGCGGCAGAATCCCCCTATTCTAATCATTGCGGACATCCTGATGCCCGGAATGGACGGGTTTACTTTGTGCCGCGAATGGAAGAAAGATGAAAGATTGCGGCACATCCCCTTTGTCATGTATACCGCGACTTACACCGATCCCCAGGATGAAATGTTCGCATATAAAATCGGAGCGGACCGGTTTGTGGTAAAGCCTTGCGAGCCGGAAGCACTCCTCGGCATTATTCGCGAAGTGCTTTTGCAGGCTGAGAAAGGAAATGTTGCCTCTGCGGCACAGGTCCCGGAGAATGAGGTCTTTCGGCTCTATAGCGAACGGCTGGTTCAAAAGCTTGAACGGAAGATGCGGCAGGTGGAAGAGGCATCTCTTGCGCGCGAAAAAACTGAATTGGCGTTGAGGGAGTCGGAAAAAAGGCATCGGCAGCTTTTTGAGACGATGCCGCAGGGGGTTGTTTTTCAGGACCTGGAGGGGAAGATCGTCTATGCGAACCCCGCCGCCGAGAAGATTTTGGGGCTCAAATCTGAATTGATGCTGGGCAGAACATCCGAAGATCCGTGCTGGCGCTCCATCCATGAGGACGGCTCGGAATTCCCCGGAGACACGCATCCGGCCATGGTTGCACTCAGGACGGGACAGCTCATTAAAGACGTTGTGATGGGAGTCTATAATCCTCTTTATGATCAACGGCGATGGATTAAGATTTCCGCAGTCCCGCTTTTCAGGCCGGGGGAAGAGAAACCCTATCAGGTATACACCACATTCGAAGATATTACGGACTATAAGCAGTTGCAGGCTCAATTCCTGCAATCGCAAAAAATGGAGGCCGTGGGCGTTTTGGCCGGCGGTGTTGCTCACGATTTCAACAATCTGCTGACCGTCATTCGCGGGTACGCGGAGATTCTGCTGGAAAACCTTGCGCCAGACAATCCCCTGCGAGGCGACGTTGAGCAGATCCTTCATGCCGGGAAGCAGGCGGCTTCTCTGACCGCCCAGCTTCTTGCCTTCAGCCGGAAGCAAATGCTGCAGCCAAAAACCCTGTTGCTGAATGGTATCATCAACGATCTCGTCAAAATGCTTCGGCGCCTGCTTGGCGAAGATATTGACCTCGTTCTCAGGACGCAGCCCGATCTCGGGTTGATCCTCGCCGACCCGGGACAGATCCAACAGGTGATCATGAATCTTGTTGTGAATGCCCGTGATGCCATGCCTCGAGGGGGGACGTTGATCATTGAAACCTCCAATAGCGACCTCGATGAGGAGGATGTTCGGAAATATCCGTTCGTGAAGCCCGGAGCCTATGTGATGCTGTCCATCAGGGATAATGGCATAGGCATGGATGCGGCGACGCAAGCCCGGGTCTTTGAGCCTTTCTATACCACCAAAGCCCCCGGAAAAGGGACGGGGCTTGGATTGTCCACTGTCTACGGAATTGTCAGGCAAAGCGGCGGTTTTATCTGGCTCGACAGCGAACCGAACAAAGGAACAACTTTCAGGATCTATTTCCCGCGGTTAGAGGGGCAGGCTGTTTTGCTAACGGATGAACAAGATATGGAGCCGGCTTCCGGAGGAGGAGAGACCCTGCTGGTTGTTGAGGATGATGTTTCCGTCCGTGCTCTGGCCTGCCGCATCCTTCGAGGACGGGGCTATACGGTTATGGAGGCATCCAACGGCAAAGAGGCGCTGGCGGCCGTGCGCGCCTGCACGCGGAAAATTGACCTTGTGATTACAGATGTCGTCATGCCCGAAATGAGCGGTGCGGAATTGGCGTCGCAGCTTGAAGCTGTGCGGCCCGGCATCAGGATCCTTTATATTTCCGGATATGCAAATCGCGGCATGGAGTCTCAAACCATGCTGGATCCCCGCGCTGCCTTTCTTCAGAAGCCTTTTACCGTTCAGCAGCTGGTTCAAAAGGTGCAGCGCGTACTGAACGAATAACAGGGGTTTTTGTCCGGCGGAGCTGAAAAGTTGCAGGAGTCTGTTTTAATCGTGCGTCAGGCCGTTTCTTTCGCGCCTTGTCTGTTAAGGATCCAAAGTCGAGCCGTTCCGGCAACGGATGCCGCGTCCAGGCTCCAATCAGGGGAAGCTTTTTCCGACGATGAAGTCCTGTCTTCCAGATGACTTAGTTTGGCCGCCAGAGGTTCCGGAAGCCCTCCGTCCAGTATAATGGCGGCGTCGTACTGGATCTTCGCATATTTGAGGCCCACTACCTTGCAGCGATGGACGCGCCCCTCCAGAACCATAGAGCTTTCAGGGATGCTCAGTTTCAGCCGGACAAAGGATCCCGGCGCGAGCATGGTTTTGCAGTTGATGAGTATGCTTCCACCGAGCGAGATATTAATCAGTCGGACTTCCTGTCTGTTGGCCAGCGTCATTTCGGCTTGAGGGAGCACATCTGAAGCGGGCACGCGACGGGATGCCCTGCGCTCCGCCGTGACGATACGTCTGAATCTCGGCATAAACCCTGCAAAAAATTTTCACTCGCCTTTCCCGGATTCCCGTGATTAAAACGAGCTTTGGTTTTTCTTTTACGCTATTCAGATCGGCACCGCGAATAAAAAGATGAGGGAGGAATCGGATTTCAACGAAAAATTCGGGTTATTGCCGTTTCTGGGCCGGGCGGCGATCCTTGCGTCCTGCCGGGGTTGCCGTTGGGGCGTACGCGTTCTATGCGCGCGTGTGGTAATTGCCCTCGGCGGCCCATTTGTAGGTGGTGAGTTCGCGCAATCCCATGGGGCCGCGGGCATGCAGACGCTGCGTGGAGATAGCCACCTCCGCTCCCAGGCCGAACTGGCCTCCGTCGGTAAACCGCGTGGAGGCGTTGACATAGACGGCGGCAGAGTCCACTTCGTTGATCCAGCGGGCCGCATGGGCGGCATCTTCGGTAAGGATCGAATCGGAATGACCCCTGCTGTGGGCGTTGGTGTGGGCAATGGCTTCGTCGATTCCATCGACTACCTTCAGTCCGAGCACCAGCGACATCCATTCGGTATCAAAATCCGCCGGCCCGGCAGGCTGGATCAGCTGAGCGATTTCCGGCCGGCATTGCTTCAGGAACGGCAGCGCGGATTCGTGCGCCCGGAAGGAGACGCCGGAGGGCGCGAGGTGCTTCACAATGCGGGGAAGAGCGCCCGCTGCAATGGAGCGGTGGACGAGCACAGTATCCAGCGCGTTGCATACGGAAGGGCGCTGAGTTTTGGCGTTGTGAATTACGCGAAGCGCCTTTTCGAGATTGGCCGAAGCATCGAGGAAAATATGGCAGATGCCGACTCCCCCTGTGATCACCGGGATCCTGCCGTTTTCCCGGCAGAAGCGGTGCAGGCCTTCGCCTCCGCGCGGGATGATGATATCGATGTATTCGTGAAGCTTGAGCAATTCCAGAACAAGGTCGCGGGAGGGATCGTCAAGGAACTGCACCGTCGCCGCCGGCATGTTTTCCCGGATGAGCGCTTTTTGAATCATCGCAACGAGGCATCGATTGGAGTGGATTGTTTCTTTGCCTCCGCGGAGAATGGCGGCATTGCCGGTTTTAATGGACAAACCGGCCACATCGATTGTGACATTGGGACGCGACTCGTAAATCACCCCGAGTACTCCGATAGGAACGCGCTGCTTCCAGAGCTTTAAGCCGTTCGGCAGCATCGTTTCATCGAAGCGCTCGCCGACCGGGTCCGGGAGCTTGGCAAGAGTGCGCAAATCCGCCGACATGCCGGCAAGACGGGCATCCGTAAGGGTCAGCCGATCGATCAGCGCATCGCTCATGGCGGTAGAACGCGCGGCCTGAATGTCGATGTTGTTTGCATCCAGAATAGCCTGCCGATGGCCGTCTATGATATCGGCCAGGGCAAGCAATACCCTGTTTTTCGTGTCCGCAGGCGTGTTTGCTGTTTGTCGAAACGCCGCGCGTGCAGCTCGCCCAATCTCCGTAAGCATCATTCCGGCTCCTGGATTTCGGTTTAGGACTCCTGATTTTTAAAGCAATACCAAGTCGTTACGGTGTATCACTTCGTCGCCGAAGTGGTATCCGAGTATCGACTCAATCTTTTCCGACGGGCATCGCACGATGCGCGCGAGATCCCGGCTGCCATAGTTGACGATGCCGCGTGCGATCTCACTTTTGTCTTCCGTTGCCACGCGGACTGTATCCCCGCGCTCGAAAGTGCCTTCAACCGCCGTCATGCCGATCGGCAAAAGGCTTCCACCCCGCTGCAATGCCCGTGCGGCGCCGTCGTCCACCGTCAACAGACCCGGCGCGCGCCGCCCCGACAGGATGTAGCGCTTGCGGCTTTCGACGGATGTAGCGAGCGGGGAAAAGTAGGTGCCCGGTTTCTCTCCCGCTGCGATGCGAACCAGGATATTGGGCTCCTTCCCCGAAGCGATGATGCACGCGGCGCCGGAGCGTCGGGCGAGATCGGCGGCCTGCAGTTTTGTGAGCATGCCTCCGGTCCCCAGCCCTGTTTCGCTGCCTCCGGCTGCGCGCCAGAGTTCAGGCGAAATCTCGCGTCCCGTCACTTCTTTCACCAGTCTGGCATTCGGATCGGATCGCGGATCCGCTGTATACAACCCCGGCTGATCCGTGAGAAGGATAAGCCAGTTGGCGTCCACAAGGTTGGAAACAAGGGCGGATAAATTGTCGTTGTCTCCCACGCGGATTTCTTCCGTCGCTACCGTGTCATTTTCATTAATAATCGGGACGACGCCGTGTTCGATCAGGGCAACCAGAGTGTTGCGGGCGTTCAGATAGCGTTTGCGGCTGGCCAGGTCCATCCTGGTAAGAAGAACCTGCGCTACGGTAATTCCATAAAGCCCGAATATCTGTTCGTAAAGAGCCATCAGCCGCGATTGCCCGATGGCGGCCAGCATCTGTTTTGCGGGTATGTCCTTGGGCAGCTGCGGGAAATTGAGACGCTCCCGGCCGATGGCAATGGCCCCGGAAGACACCATAATGACCTGGTGGCCGTCTGCCTGCAACTGCGAGACCTGGCGCGCAAGCTCTATCAGGAGGGGCGGTGCCAGGTGCGACGTGCCATTGGTCAAAGTGGAAGTGCCGAGCTTGATGACAATGCGCATAATGGCAGTCCTGGATATGAATGTGTCCGGGCGACCTAATACTATACATGGCGCCGCTTTTTATCGCCAGTGTTGCAATGCCCGGGTGTAATCGGAAGCGCGAGTCAAAATAAAATCTTAGCCGGCCCGGTCCCGGGAACTGATCGGGAGACCTTGCGCCGCACGAGACGGTTTCTGAAGCGCGACGGTGTGCTCATCCCGGACGAAGCCTTTTTCAAAGAGTGCCCCGCCTGCGCGGAATATTTGCGATTTACTTACGAT
>CAZLHW010000254.1:0-6247 GCA_964559085.1 uncultured Acidobacteriota bacterium
GCCCCAAAGGGTGCGCTGTCAGTGTTGACACCCTGTCCGCTACCAGAACCCGCACGGCCGGGGATATCCGCCACTTCTTTGACAAGTACGGGGGAAACCTGGGTGCCACAGGCTGTGTGTCTTTTATGTTCGATCAGAAGGGGCAGATCATCATCTCCAGGGATCAGAATCCCGATGAGGATGATATGATGGCAAAAGCCCTGGAGGCCGGGGCGGCTGATTTTCTTGCTGATGATGAATACTATGAGATATTGACCGAGCCACAAGACTTTACCCAGGTGCGAGAGGCCATGGAGAAGCTGGGATATACCTTTGAAACTGCCGAGGTCACCATGCTTCCCCAAAACTTTGTCAGGCTTACCGACCCTGAAGCCATTGAGAATATGGAAAAGCTTCTTGAGCGACTTGAAGACCATGATGATGTGCAGAATATCTGGCATAATTGGGAACAGGACTAAACCCATTGCAGGATATAAGGAGTGGAAGATAAAATGTCGGAAACACGCAAGGATTATTTGGATCCCTGTGATATCTACAAGGTACTGCCCCATCGCTACCCTTTTCTGTTGCTGGACAGACTCACTCTGCTTCCCAGGGAGGGCGCCACACAGATAGAACCGGGCATGAAGGCAGCAGGTATCAAGAATGTGAGCTTCAATGAGCCTTACTTTCAGGGACACTTTCCGGGTAATCCCATCATGCCGGGCATGATGATTCTTGAGGCACTGGCCCAGTGTGCGTGCTGCGCAGGCTTGATTCTGGAGGAGAACCATGGCAAGCTGGGGCTTTTTACAGGTATCGAGGACGTGAAGTTCAGAAGACAGGTGGTTCCGGGGGATACACTCCTTTTGGAAATCGAATTTCTGGCTTTCAGACGCGGTATGGGCAAAGCTCATGTGAAGGCCTCGGTAGAAGGAAATGTAGCCTGTGAGGGCATCATCAAATTCGCAATGGTTGACCCCCCCAAGGAGTGCTCCTGAGGTGTCATGTCATCACATTTCGATTAAAAAAGCGGCGTTTATTGCATCTTCGGACATGACGACCGCAGAGGCATGGAATAATATATATGGCGATTTATGCGATATCTGACCTCCATCTATCCTTTGGCTGTGATAAGCCCATGGATATTTTCGGAGGGAGCTGGGAGAATCATACCGAAAGATTAAAGTCCGGATGGTGCGATACTGTCGGGGATGAAGACCTTGTTCTGATACCGGGTGATATCTCCTGGGCTATGGGGCTTGAAACGGCTAAGCCTGATTTTAGTTTTATTGAGGCTCTTCCGGGGAGAAAGCTCATCGGGAAGGGCAATCACGATTACTGGTGGAGTACAAAAAACAAGTTTGATGCTTTTTTAAGGAATAACGGCATGTCCACCATCAGCATGCTGCACAACAATGCCTATCCCTTTGGCAATTTTGTGATTTGCGGAAGCCGGGGATGGCTATCTCCTGATGATCCCGACTTTACCGGGGAGGATCAAAAGGTATTTACGCGAGAGATAGAGCGACTGAAGATGTCCCTTAATGAAGGCGTGAGGCTTGGCGGCGAGATCATTGCCATGCTTCATTATCCCCCCTTTGACCAGCGGCACAACCCTAATGCCTTTGCTGAGATGCTGCAGGACTATGGGGTAAAAACCTGTGTTTACGGCCACATTCATGGGAAAGCCAACCCTCAATACCGTTTGGAATGGATCAGTGGTATTCGTTATCAGCTCATATCGGCCGACTTCCTTGAGTTCAGGCCTGTACGCCTTGAATAGATTTGGCTGGTATTGGCATGCTATGAACGCTGTGATATAATAGAATGGTTTTAGTCTATGGACATGTTGATTTTACATATTTTAGGAGGATTTTTGTCAAGATGAATGTTAAAATTGAAAAACCGGAAAAAAACACTGTAAAGCTTGAGATTGAAGTCGATGCACAAGTCTTTGACGAATGCATGAATAAAGCTTTTAACAAAAACAAGAACAGATTCAATATCCCCGGCTTCAGAAAAGGAAAGGCTCCCAGAAACATGGTTGAAAGATACTATGGCGAGCAGGTTCTTTATGAGGATGCCATCAACTTTGCCTGTGCAGAGGCTTATGACAAGGCCATTGACGAAAACGATCTGGAGCCCGTTGACAGACCCGAAGTCGATATCGTTCAGATCGGCAGTGGCCAGAGCCTAATATTCACCGCCACCGTTACCGTTAAGCCGGAGGTGGAGCTGGGCGAATATAAGGGCCTCGAGGTGAAGAAGGATCCGGTCCTCGTTTCTGAGGATGAGGTTGAGGCCGCGCTGAAGAGCCTGGCCGAAAGAAATGCCCAGCTCATTACCGTTGAGGATAGACCTGTGCAAAACGGTGATACCGTTAACATCGACTTCGAGGGCAGCGTTGATGGTGAACCCTTCAAGGGCGGAAGCTCCAAGGGCTATACACTGGTTATCGGCTCGGGCACCTTCATTCCTGGCTTTGAGGATCAGCTCATCGGCGCTAATCTCAATGACGAGGTTGATGTCAATGTGACCTTCCCCGAGGATTATCACAGCCCTGATCTTGCAGGAAAGGCTGCACTCTTTAAGGTTAAGATCAATGAGGTCAAATTAAAGCAGCTTCCTGAGATCAATGACGAGTTTGCCGCCGATGTCAGCGAGTTCGAGACACTTGAGGAGTATAAGAAGGACATTCTCAGCAAGCTGACTGATAAGGCTCAGGAAAACGTCGATCGTAAGTTTGAGAATGAGATCATTCAGAAGGCCACCGAAAATGCCACCGTTGATATCCCCGAGGTTATGGTGGAGCGCAGGCTTGACGACATGATGCGTCAGTTTGATATGACCCTTCGTTATCAGGGCATGAACCTCAAGAACTACCTGGAGATGATGGGCATCGAGGAAAAGCAGATGCGCAGCGACTACCATGAGAATGCGCATCAGGATGTGAAGACCCAACTGGTCCTTGAGAAGATTGCAGAGGTTGAGGGCATCGACGCTACCGCTGAGGAGTACGACGAAGAGCTCAATACTATGGCCAGCCGGTACAACCAGCCTGTTGAGGAAATGAAGAAACATTTACATGATGACGATATAGAATATATTAAGAACTCTATTATAAGGAAAAAGACAGTAGCCATGCTGGTTGCCAATACAAAATCCTGATAAGGCTCCCAGGATGAAGATCCTTCCATAAGATCCTGCCGATATCTATATGGGAAATCGGTTTAAAGGACGCAGGCGGTGGAAGGATATTAAAAGCAATGAATTAACGTAAGGAGGCAATGCCATGTCATCACTTGTACCTATTGTTGTGGAACAAAGCAGCAGAGGTGAAAGGTCCTACGACATATATTCCAGGCTTTTAAAAGACAGGATTATACTCTTAAGCGATGAAGTGAATGATGTTACAGCCAGTCTGGTAGTCGCCCAGATTCTTTTCCTGGCGGCTGAGGATCCGGACAAGGATATCCAGCTCTATATCAATAGCCCCGGAGGGTCCATTACCGCCGGAATGGCAATTTATGATACCATGCAGTATGTAAAACCCGATGTATCCACTATTTGCGTAGGCTTGGCAGCAAGCATGGGCGCTTTCCTGCTGGCTGCCGGCGCAAAGGGCAAGCGTTATGCGCTGCCCAACAGCACCATTATGATTCATCAGCCCCTGGGCGGTGCCAAGGGTCAGGCCACCGATATTAAGATCCATGCCGAATGGATCCTCAAAATGAAGAACAAGCTCAACAAAATGCTTAGTGAAAAAACCGGACAGCCGCTCTCCAAGATCGAGATCGACGTGGAAAGAGACTATTTCATGGATGCCTTTGAGGCAAAGGAATATGGTCTTGTTGACCAGGTGATGGAGCGCAGAATAACGGGGTGATGGAATGGCGCGATATGATGACAAGAAACAGGTAAAATGCTCGTTCTGCGGGAAAACCCAGGATCAGGTCAACAGGATTGTGGCCGGCCCGGGCGTTTATATATGCAACGAATGCATTGAGTTGTGCTCTGAGATTATCGAGGAAGAGTTCGAGGATGCACGTGTCGATCAGCAGCTTGATGAGATTCTCAAGCCCCAGGAAATCAAGCGGATACTGGACGAGTATGTCATCGGTCAGGAAAAACCCAAGAGAACACTGGCTGTTGCCGTATACAACCACTATAAACGCATACGTTCGGAAGCCCCGAGAAACGATGTGGAGCTTCAGAAAAGCAATATCCTGATGATCGGCCCCACCGGCTGCGGCAAGACCTATCTTGCCCAAACCCTGGCCAAGATTCTGAATCTGCCCATCGCCATTGCCGACGCCACCTCCCTGACAGAGGCCGGCTTCGTGGGAGAGGACGTGGAGAACATCCTGCTTAAGCTGATTCAGGCTGCCGATTACGACATCGAGCGGGCTGAAAAGGGCATTATCTACATCGATGAGGTGGATAAGATTTCAAGGAAGTCCGATAATCCCTCCATCACAAGGGATGTCAGCGGTGAAGGCGTTCAGCAGGCACTGTTAAAAATCCTTGAAGGCACCATGGCCTCGGTTCCCCCTCAGGGTGGAAGAAAGCATCCCCATCAGGAGTTCATCCAAATTGACACCACCAATATCCTGTTCATCTGCGGTGGTGCCTTTGACGGCCTGGAGAAAATCATTCAGAGCCGCATCGGCAAGAAGACCATCGGCTTCGGTGCCGAAAGCGTCAGCGCCAAGGATAAGGATCTGGGAGAGCTTTTTGGAAAGGTGAATCCCCAGGACCTGTTGAAGTACGGGCTCATTCCTGAGTTCGTGGGCAGGCTTCCAGTGGTGGTTTCCTTAAATCCTCTGGATAAGGAAGCCCTGGTGGATATTCTTACAAAGCCGAGAAACGCCCTGGTGAAGCAGTATAAAAAGCTCTTCGAGATGGACGGTGTACAGCTTGAGGTTTCTGATGAGGCTCTGGAAGCCATCGCCGACAAGGCCATCGAGCGGAAGATCGGTGCCCGTGGGCTTCGTGCCATCATGGAGGAGATCATGCTGGATGTGATGTATGATATTCCTTCACGGGATAACGTGGAAAAGTGCATCATAGAGAAAGAAACCGTCGTCAACAACGAAAGCCCAAAGCTGATTTATGGTGAACAGAAGAAGGCGCTGCCGGCGGTGAAGAAGAAAAAGAGAAGCGAGATTGACTCGGCTTCCTGAAAGCTAGAAATTATTTGAGGGAACTGCCTCAAACAGACGATAGGCCATGATGTTAAATCTGAAATGCATCCTTAAGGAGCAGATGAAGTTGTCATGCTAGAGTGAAGGTCGAGTGAGGTAAAAGCAACGTGATGTTGCTTTTAGCCGGCACGCGACCGGCCTGGTCGTGAACTTCGTTCACTGCTCGGCCATGCAACCGGGACGTCGCGGTTGCCAGCGACCTCGCGAGAACAAGATCGAGCATTTACAACTTCCTGCGAACGAGGACAGCAGGAAGATTTAAACATCATGGCCTACTAAAAATCCGATTATGAGGCAGCCCCATTTTGGGAGTGTTAACATGTCTGAGGAAAGAATGAGCTACGGAACCTTCGAGGCTGCGCAGGAAAGAAGCAAGGCCCTTGAGGCCGATCTGATCCAAAATCCGGGGAAGTATAGGGTTCTTACAGGTGACAGACCTACAGGACGCCTGCACATCGGGCATCTTTTCGGATCGTTGCAGAACCGTGTAAGGCTTCACAATCTCGGAGTGGAAACCTTTATTGTCATTGCCGATTATCAGGTGCTCACCGACCGGGATACCTTTGAGAACATCTCGGAGAATGTGAAGCAGCTTACCATCGATTATCTGGCCGTGGGGCTCGATCCCGACGACGGGAAGACCTTCATCTTCCCACACAGCCATATTCCCCAACTGAACCAGCTTTTGGTGCCCTTCCTTACCCTGGTGACCAATGCCGAGCTGGACAGAAATCCAACGGTGAAGGAAGAAATTCAAGCCTCGGGCCAGAATCGCAGTAATGCCGGCATGTATGTGTACCCGGTTCATCAGGCCGCAGACATCCTTTTCTGCAAGGCCAACGTGGGTCCCGTGGGGAAGGATCAGCTGCCCCATTTGGAGGTTACCCGAACCATAGCCCGCAGGTTTAATGATAAATTTGCCCACGGGGAAACTATTTTCCCCGAGCCTCAGGCCCTTCTCAGCAAGGCACCGGTTATCCTGGGTCTGGACGGCTCCCAGAAGATGAGCAAGAGCCGCAATAACCCCATCATGCTCAGCGACACAGAGGATGAAACGGCCA
>CAZLHW010000255.1:0-6244 GCA_964559085.1 uncultured Acidobacteriota bacterium
CACACGCGGCGCCCGCGAAATGGGCCCAATTTTCCCGCGCCAAGGACGAAATGTTCGACCTGACGGATATCAAGCAGGCGCCCTGGTATGTCGTGAATGCGGACGACAAAAAACGGGCGCGATTGAACTGCATCCATCACTTGCTGAGCCAGATCCCCTACCGGGACCTGACTCCCGCCCGCATTAAGCTGCCGCCGCGGCAACAGGACAGCAGCTATGTCCGGCCTCCGATTTCGGACCAGAATTTCGTGCCGGAGGTTTATTAGAACCCGACATGACGGGAGGGGTGCGCCCCATTTGGAGTGGTGAGACAGCTCCCCCAAAATAGCCACGGCTTACACGGATTTCACAGAAGTAGAAATAAATTATTTTGTGAAATCCGTGGAATTCGTGGCGTTTTTGTTTTTCTCACCTGACCTGACCGGCTTGTGCGAGCAGTCGAGGATCCAATTTCAGAATCCCTGATTGCCGGTGCTTCTGAAATCAGTGACCTTGAAATTCGTCCCGATTCCACATATCCTGCCTCTTCACATTTCATGAATCGGATGGATTGGTGGCACATCGAATCGAGATAGGATTGAAGCGGGGGATTCGGGATCCCCGCGGGCGCGCGGTAGTGGCGAAAACGCGGCGTTTTCTCCGCCTGCCCCTAGTATCCTGCCGGACACGCGACGTCTACAAGGTGGATTTAACGCTCACGCCCGAAGAATTGCGGGCGGTTCAGGACGCATTTACCGATCCGGTCGTTTCGCGGTCCGCCCTGTCCCGCCTCGCGCCGCCCGAGTTCGACTGGATGGTCGAGGTCGGATTCAAGCCCGGCGTCACGGATAATGTCGGGACAACGGCCAGAGCCGTGGTGCAGGATGTGCTGGACCGGCGGCTGTCTCCTTGCGAATCCGTCTATACCTCCATGCAATATTTCATGCGCGGGAAGCCGCTGTCCCGCGAGGATGTGTGGCGCATCGCCAGAGATCTGCTGGCCAACAGCCTTATTCAGACAATGCAGGTTTTTTCAGCGGAGGAATGGGCTGCGGCGCCGGTGGATGAAACCGTGCCCGCCATACGCGAAGCGGCCGACGTCAAGGTCGGCGTCTGCGATCTGAGCGGATCGGATGCGGACCTGATGCGCATCAGCAGCGAAGGGATTCTGTCGCTGAGCCTCGAGGAAATGCACGCGATCCGCAACCATTTCGCTTCCGAGCCGGTGCGGCAGGCCCGTGCAAAAATCGGATTGCCGGAACATCCGACCGATGTGGAGCTGGAATGCATTGCGCAGACTTGGTCCGAGCACTGCAAACACAAGATTTTTGCCGCGCGCGTGCATTACGTGGATGAAGCCGGGCGCGAGGAATGGATTGACTCGCTTTTCAAAACCTGTATCCGCGGTGCAACCGCGAAAATCGGCGAGGAAATCGACTGGCTGGTTTCGGTTTTCAGCGACAATGCTGGCATCATTCGGTTTAACGAACACTACAACATTGCTTACAAAGTGGAAACGCACAATTCCCCGTCTGCGCTCGATCCTTACGGCGGCGCCATCACGGGCATCGTCGGCGTCAACCGTGATCCGATGGGAACGGGCATGGGCTGCGAAATGCTGACCAACGTGTGGGGCTATTGCCTGGGTTCGCCCTTTTATTCAGGAGATCTTCCGGAAGGCTTGATGCATCCCAGCCGCATTCGCGACGGGGTGCACCAGGGGGTGATCGATGGAGGAAACCAGAGCGGCATCCCCTATTCGCGCGGATTTGAGCGCTTCGATGAACGCTACATCGGCAAGCCTCTTGTCTATTGCGGCACTGTCGGCCGAATACCGCGCCTGTTGCAGGGCCGCCCCTCCGAGCGCAAGGAAATAGAGCCCGGCGACCTCATCGTAATGTGCGGCGGCCGCATCGGCAAGGACGGCATCCACGGCGCCACATTCTCTTCCGAAGAGCTGCGGAAGGAATCGCCCGCGCAGGCGGTGCAGATAGGCGACCCCATTACGCAGCGCAACATGTATGAATTCCTGATCGAAGCGCGCAATCGCGGGCTGTACCGCGCGCTCACCGACAACGGCGCCGGCGGCCTCAGTTCCTCGATCGGAGAAATGAGCCGATTGAGCGGCGGCGCGGATCTCGATCTGGCTAAAGCCCCGCTTAAATATGAGGGATTGCAGCCCTGGGAAATTTTCCTGTCGGAGGCGCAGGAGCGCATGTCGCTGGCGGTTCCTCCGGATACGATCGAGGAATTCCTGTCGCTTGCCTCCCGGCGCGAAGTGGAGGCAACCGTGCTCGGCGCCTTCACCGACAGCGGTTCTTTGATCGTGCGGTACGGCGACCGCATCGTTGCGGACCTGGACCTTGAGTTTCTGCATGAAGGCGGGCCGCGCATGACGCTGGAAGCGCGCTGGCAGCCGCCGCAGATCCAGTCCCCCAGGCTGCCGCGCAAAGGAGCGCGCAATCGGCAGCTGAAAGAATTGCTCCGGTCGCTGAATGTCTGTTCCAAGGAGTATAAATCCAGACAGTATGACTCCGAGGTGAAGGGCCTGAGCATCGTAAAGCCGTTTGTCGGTGTAAACAGCGACGTGCCGAGCGACGCTACCGTGATGCTTGTGGAGCATGGTTGTTACGAAGGAATCGTGCTGGCCGAAGGGATCAATCCTTTCTACTCGGATCTGGATACCTACCACATGATGGCGAGCGTCATCGATGAGGCTGTGCGGCGCGTGGTGAGCGTCGGCGGCTCCCTGGACCGCATTGCCGGACTGGATAATTTCTGCTGGCCCGATCCGGTGGAATCCGAAAAGACGCCGGATGGCGCCTATAAAATGGCGCAGCTGGTGCGCGCGAATAAGGCGCTGTACGACGTGACCACGGCTTTCAGGGTGCCGGCGATTTCCGGCAAGGACAGCATGAAGAACGATTCCGTGCGCGGCGGTCGCAAGATTTCCATTCCGCCGACCGTTTTATTCTCGACGATTGGAAAAATCGAAGATGTGCGGCGCGCGGTCACAATGCACTTCAAACGCCCCGGCGATGCCGTCTATGTGGTGGGGCGGACAAAAGAGGAGCTGGGCGGATCGGAATATTTCCGCATGCTCGCGCGGGAGCAGGGAACTCCGTCATCCTATGGAGGGAGCGTGCCGAAGCTCGATGCCGCGGCCGCCCTGGCGCTGTACCGTGCGATGAACGCGGCGGTTTCCAGGGGACTGCTGCGCTCTTCGCATACGCCGACCCTGGGCGGATTAGCCGTTGCTTTTGCCCTGGCGGCCATCGGCGGCGATCTGGGTGCGGACATCGATCTGTCCGGTTTGCCCTGCGAGGGAGCGCTGGAAGACGATGCCAAGCTCTTTTCCGAATCCAACAGCCGCTTTGTCGTCACCTGCGCGCCGGAGGATCAAGAGGCTTTCGCCGCGCTTTTCGGCGCGTTGCCGCATGCGCGCGTCGGGGTTGTTACGGCGGAGAAGCGCCTGCGCGTCCGCGGCGAAGCGGGGCGCGGGCTCATTGATATGGATGTCGAAGCGCTTCGGCGCGCCTTCAAGGAAACACTCGATGGCGTCTAACATTCCGGTGCTCATTATTACGGGTTACGGTCTGAACTGCGAAGAGGAATCGCGGTACGCCTGGGAACAGGCCGGCGCGCAGCCGCAGCTTGTTCATTTCAGCGACCTGCTTGCGCGGCCCGGCCGGCTGCGGGATTTTGCGGCGCTGATGTTCATCGGCGGATTCGCCTACGGCGATCACATGACGTCCGGCCACGTGTTTGCCCTGAGAGCGAAGCATCGCCTGAGCGGCGAGCTGGAAAACTTTATCCGCCAGGGCAAACTGATATTGGGCGCCTGCAATGGATTCCAGATCATGGTCAAGCTCGGTCTTCTGCCCGGCTTGGATAAGGATTATTTTACGCAGAAATTATCCATTATTCAGAACGACTGCGGGACCTTTCAGGATCGCTGGGTGCGTTTGCGCATCGAGCGGGAATCCCCCTGCGTGTTCACGCGCGGCCTGGAATATCTGGACCTGCCCGTTCGCCATGGAGAGGGCAAAGTCTTTACTCTGGACAAAAAGCTGCTGCAACGGATCGAGGAACTGCGTTGTGTCCCTTGCCGCTATGCGGATCCGGCTACCGGAGAGCCGACGCAAAAATTCCCGCATAACCCCAACGGCGCGCTGAACGCCATTGCCGGTCTTTGCGATCCCACAGGCAGGATCTTCGGCCTGATGCCGCATCCGGAGGCGTATGTCTATCCGGAAAACCATCCGCAGTGGGATTTGCAGAAACTGAACGGCGTGCTGCCGGACCGCGGCCTCGGCTTGTCATTCTTCCTCAACGCCGTCGCCCACCTTCGCGGCATTTAGCCGTTTTAAAAAGACACGCCGCGGATTTCAGCGGTATCGAAGCAAAAATTCGATCGGCCGCGCGCGCAGGGATTGCGCCAAAAGCGCGCGACGTGCTGATTATCGGACACGTTCAGGTGCTGGAACGGGCGCCGGATTGCAAAGGGCCTGCGTCCTTTCCATGAAGTTCTTTTGTGCAAATTCCCGCCGGGTTCTCTAATATAGTCCGCGGTGCGGCATCTCATTCCCGAAGATTGGCAATCGGATTTGAATCCTTGAACGCCGTGGAGGGCCTATGATCCTCTGGGGTTTATGTTTGCTGGTCATTCTGGCGATAGTTCCGGCGGGGATACGTGTCTGCCGCATGCTGTCCGATGCGAGACAGATGGATCCGCTGGATTCCGGGGAGATTGTTCCGGGCGTTTATGCGATCCGGGATTCATATGTCAACCTGTTCCTTGTCAAGGGCAGGGAAGGGTATGTGGCGATAGATGCCGGTATTGAGGCGCAGGTTGTGCGCGACGAATTGAAGAAGCTCGAAATAGATCCGGAGAGCGTTGCCGCCGTCTTCCTGACGCATAGCGACACCGACCACACGGGCGGTTTGAGCGCATTTCCGAATGCGCGCATTTACCTGTCCGCGGAAGAAGAGCCGATGATCGACGGCAGGAAATCGCGTTTCGTTCTGTACAGGAATAAGGCGATCGCGGAGCATGAATCGCTGAGCGATGAACAGGTGGTGGATGTGGGAGGGGTGACGGTGCGGACGATTCTGACTCCCGGACATACTCCGGGATCTGCCGGCTTCCTCGTGAACGGCCGGTTCCTGTTCGTCGGCGATTCGATGAGGCTTCAGAACGGAACTGCGGCGCTCTTCAGCAAATCGATCAATATGGATAACGGCGCTCAGCTGCAGTCGCTGAAGAAGCTGGCCTGCGTGCATGGGGTGCAGTGCGTGTTTACCGCGCATTTCGGCTATGCGGATGACGCCGGCCGTGTGTTTGAGTGTTTCCGGTAACGACGCGATTCCCCGTCCGGCGCGCCAATTGCGCTGATCGCTCCCGGTGAAAAACACTCCAGTGCAGGAGAAATCCGGGAGTGGCTGATAGGCGAATCGGATGATGGCTTGCTGGTGGTGGTTTTCACAAGGCGGCGGCGCGGGCAAATTTATCGCATCATCAGCGCCCGGCCCGCGAATCGCCGTGAAAGAAAGAGATATGAAGAATTCAAATGAATTTCCCTTTGAAAAAGCCAGACGAGTCACCAAAAAGGAGCTGGCTGCCGCCCGCAAAGCGATAGAGGCTAAAACCGGCAAGCCGCGTCCGCCTCGTGGCCGGCCGGCAAAATCATAAGAGGATAAATATCAGCCCACGTCGATTCGCCTGCACCCCAAAGAAATGGCCTGGGCGCGCAGGGAAGCACGGAAACGGGGCGTAGGTTACCAGACCATCATCAATGAGGTATTGCTAGAGAAGGCTGGATAGCGATCTGTCCATTTTCCGGTTACGAACGAATGAAAGATGAGCCATCTCCCAAGGAATTGTTGGGTTGGTTGGATTTCGATTTAATCGGAAAGGGCAATGGGTGGATTAAGGGATTTCTCTCGTCCTTCACGCAAGTCGGCTATAAGAAAGAGACAGGCCCCAATTATTGGCTGAAAAATTCAGCAGACTCGAGAAATTGGCAGCTCGTCCGTACAGGGATATAGATTTTACCGATATCCCGGAAATTCGAGAAATACCACCGGACGCAGTCGCGGGCATATTCTGCCGAGAACCAGATTCTTGCATTGCTGGGCGCCGACATAGCCGCTGATCCATAGCTAAGGGGATTCTCAAGAGAGCTCAGATGCAGAAAGGGATTTTCTATTTGCTCGCATGCCGTAAGCCGTTTTTGATTATTCCTCCTTTACCGGGATTGGCAGC